>NZ_JAOCLK010000008.1:0-130320 GCF_029845265.1 Ectopseudomonas oleovorans | reverse complement strand
TACGAGCTGTCGCTGGCCACCCGCGAGCTGAAGAAGGGCGATGAGGTGCACATGCTCACCACCGGTGAGTTCGCCGTGCTCAAGGCGCTGGTGCAGCATGCGCGCGAACCGCTGACCCGCGACAAGCTGATGAACCTGGCCCGTGGCCGCGAGTGGGATGCGCTGGAACGCTCCATCGATGTGCAGATCAGCCGCCTGCGCCGCCTGATCGAGCCGGACCCGTCGAAGCCGCGCTATATCCAGACCGTCTGGGGTGTGGGTTACGTGTTCGTGCCGGACGGAAAGAAATGAAGCTGCAAGCTGCAAGCCACAAGTTGCAGGCCAATGCGCACGGTACAGCCACTTATAGCCTGAAGCCTGAGGCTTGCCGCTGCACCTCCGGGGTTTGCCGCTCGTGAAGGCTCCCGCCTGGTTTCCGCAAAGCTTCTTTGCCCGCACCCTCTGGCTGGTGCTGGTCGTCGTGCTGTTCTCCAAGGCATTGACCCTGGTGTACCTGATGATGAACGAGGATGTACTGGTCGACCGCCAGTACAGCCACGGCGCGGCGCTGACCTTGCGCGCCTACTGGGCAGCCAACCCCGATGACCGCGACCACATCGCCCAGGCCGCCGGGCTCAAGCGCATTCCGCGCGACAAGGTGCCGGCCAGCGAACAGCACTGGCCCTACAGCGAAATCTTCCAGCGGCAGATGCAGACCGAGCTCGGCCCCGACACCGAAACCCGCGTGCGCGCCACGACGCCGCCGGCGCTCTGGGTGCATGCGCCGAGCCTGGGGGATGGCTGGGTGCGCGTGCCGATGTATCCGCACCCGCTGCGTGGCCAGCGCATCTGGAGCGTACTTGGCTGGTTCCTCGCCATTGGCCTGCTGTCCACGGCGGCGGCCTGGATCTTCGTGCGTCAGCTCAATGCGCCGCTCAAGCGTCTGGTATTCGCTGCCCGCCAGCTTGGCCAGGGACGCAGCGTCAGGCTGCCGGTGAGTGATACGCCGAGCGAGATGACTGAGGTCTATCGCGCCTTTAACCAGATGGCCGAGGATGTCGAGCAGGCTGCCCGCGAGCGTGAGCTGATGCTGGCTGGCGTCTCGCATGACCTGCGCACGCCGCTGACGCGCCTGCGTCTGGCCCTGGAGTTCATGGAAAACGACACCGAACTGACCGATGACATGGTGCGCGATATCGAGGACATGGACGCCATTCTCGATCAGTTCCTCGCCTTCATCCGTGATGGTCGCGGCGAGCCGGTGGAGGAAGCCGACTTCCCCGAGCTGGTGCGTGAAACCCTGGCACCCTATAACCAGGGCAACGAGCGTGTGCGCCTGTGTCTGGAAGCGATTCCACCGTTTCCGCTGCGTCGGGTATCGATCAAGCGGCTGCTCACCAATCTGGTGGAGAACGCCCTCAATCACGGTGGTGGCGATGCCGTCGAGGTGGTCGCCAGCCTGGCAGGTGATCACAGCGCGCCCTATGTGGTGTTGAGCGTGCTGGACCGCGGCAATGGTATCGATCCGGCCGAGCTCGACAGCATCTTCAACCCCTTCATTCGCGGCGACAGGGCGCGTGGTGGGCGCGGCACCGGCCTCGGTTTGGCCATCGTCAAGCGTATCGCGGCGCTGCATGGCGGCAGCGTCGAGTTGCGCAATCGCAGTGGTGGCGGCCTGGAGGCGCGGGTGCGTTTGCCGCTTGGCCTGCTCTTGCCGCGCGACGCGGTATAGCCGAACGTTCAATTACCGCGCTCGAGTGCTGGCGATATGCTGTCAGGCATTCGGGCGCCGCTCTATGCCCTGCCGGAAACCGCAGCCGTTGCCCTGGGCTGGTGGCTGTTACGGCGCCAGCCTTTCGATCCTGGCCTGATCTGCTGCGGTTCTTGGCCTTCGCGGTGTTGCTGCCGAGTGCCTTGGTAGCGTTCGGCTTGCAGGGCACTCTTTGCCTGACGGGGTTTCAGGGCAGTGGACGCAGGGCGGTCTGGCGATCTGGTTGAGCAACACCACCAATATGCTGCCCTGACGGCACCCTGGCTGGCGCTCTGTACGCCGTTGCTGCATGCGCGTGGCTGGCTCCGCGAGCCTGAGCATCAGTCGCTCGCCAGGCGGCTGGCTGTTAGCGACGGACGCATTTGTCCTGCTGATGCTGCTCAGTGCCCGTCTGCCGACGCAGCTCGTCCTGCTCCTGCTGGGCCTGAGCATGTTGGTTCTGGCGCTGCACCACGCCTTTGCCGGGGCGTTGTACGGCGTGCTGCTGGTGTGCGCCGTCACGCTGCCGCTGGCGCTGTGGCGCGACAGTCCGGGCTTTGGCGAGCTGGATGTGCAGCGCAACCAGTTGGACTTCACGGTCGTGCTGCTGATGCTGGCGACTCTGCTGGTCGGGCGTGCGCTGGGCGATCTGCGTCAGGCGCTGGCGCGCAGCGCGCAGATGCAGCAGCAACTGGCCCGGGCCAACCTGGCGATGGAGGCCAGCCCCCTGGGCATGACCATTGCCGGCGCGCGCCAGGCCGATCTGCCGCTGGTCTACTGCAACGCCGCCTTCAGCCAGATCACCGGGTACAGCGCCGAGGAGGCGCTGGGGCGCAATTGTCGTTTCCTGCTCGGAGATGAGCGTACCCAGCCGGCGTTGCAGGCGCTGCGTAATGCCCAGCGTGACGGACGCAGCGGGCATGCCATCGGCAACATGCAACAGCTCAAGGCACAGGGCGTGCGCTTCGCCATCGACGATTTTGGTGCCGGCTACTCGTCGCTGACCTACCTCAAGCGCCTGCCGCTGGATCGTCTGAAGATCGACCGCAGCTTCGTCGCCGATCTGGATGGCGCTGCGAGCGGGCGCATGCTGGTGCAGACCATCCTGATGATCGCGCGCAACCTGGAGCTGGAGTGCGTGGCCGAAGGCATCGAGCACGACAGCCAGTTGGCGTTCCTGCGCGAGCAGCACTGCACCCTCGGCCAGGGTTACCTGTTTGGCCAGTCGATGAGCGAGAGGGCGTTTCTCACCTGGCTGCAGGCGCGGCAGCGCTGAGTGTTTTCAGCAGCAGGGCGCGCTCATCCGCGTCCCTTGGTGCGGGTCTGGCCGTGCTCGGCGTTCTTTTCCAGGTACTGAATGATCATCCCGGCGACGTCCTTGCCGGTGGTGGTCTCGATGCCTTCCAGGCCGGGCGAGGAGTTCACTTCCATCACCAGCGGGCCATGGTTGGAGCGCAAGATGTCCACCCCGGCGACGTTCAGGCCCATCACGCGGGCAGCACGGACAGCGGTCATGCGCTCTTCCGGGGTGATCTTAATCAGGCTGGCGCTGCCGCCGCGATGCAGGTTGGAGCGGAACTCGCCGGCCTTGGCCTGGCGCTTCATCGATGCGATCACCTTGTCGCCGACCACGAAGCAGCGAATGTCGGCGCCACCGGCCTCGTGGATGTATTCCTGGACCATGATGTCCTGCTTGAGGCCGAGGAAGGCCTCGATCACCGACTCGGCCGCCTTGTGCGTTTCGGCCAGCACCACGCCCATGCCCTGGGTACCTTCCAGCACCTTGATCACCAGCGGCGCGCCACCCACCATCTGGATCAGGTCGGGAATGTCGTCGGGGGAGTGGGCGAAGCCGGTCACCGGCAGGCCGATGCCCTTGCGCGACAACAGTTGCAAAGCGCGCAGCTTGTCGCGCGAGCGGCTGATGGCCACCGACTCGTTGAGCGGGTAGACGCCCATCATCTCGAACTGGCGCAACACCGCGCAGCCATAAAAAGTCACCGAAGCCCCGATACGCGGGATCACGGCATCGAAGCCCTCAAGCGCCTGGCCACGATAGTGGATCTGCGGTTTGTGGCTGGCGATGTTCATGTAGGCGCGCAGGGTATCGATCACCACCATTTCATGGCCCCGCTGCTGGCCGGCCTCCACCAGACGGCGGGTGGAATACAGGCGCGGGTTGCGCGACAGCACGGCGATCTTCATTGGGCACCTGGAAGGGATGGGGGGAGGGCGGGTTTTTCCTGCACATAGCTCAGCGCCGGGTTGACCAGCCAGCAGCCGGTTATCAGTGCCTTGGAACCGAGCAGCACGCGATAGCGCATGGTCTTGCGACAGGCCAGAGTAAATTCCACCGGCCACAGACGATCGCCGAGGGCCAGGTGCGTGCGGATCACGTAGCGGCTCTGCGCCTGGCCGTTGGAGCTCTTGATGCGTTTGACCGAGACCATCTGCGCCTCGCAGCGATGACGGCGTTGCACCTGGGTGCCGAGGTAGGCGGTGAAACGCACCCAGTCCTCGCCGTCCTTCTGGAACGGCTGGATATCACTGGCGTGCAGGCTCGAGGTGCTGGCGCCGGTGTCGATCTTGGCACGCAGGCCGATGATGCCGAGCTCTGGCAGATTGATCCACTCACGTAGGCCGATCACGCTGAGCTGGTCGAAAGTCTTCAAGGTGAGAGTGTCCCCTGCGGCCGACAAAGCCTATGATTTCGCGCATTCTAGTTGCGTCGTGTGACAACTGCATCTGCCGTGCGTGCGAATACCAGAACCCTTCAGAGAGTGAGATGAGCGAAAAAGACGACGACAAGATCCGCCTGGACAAATGGCTGTGGGCGGCACGCTTCTTCAAGACGCGCGCCCTGTGCAAGGCGGCTATAGAAGGTGGCAAGGTCCATCATCGTGGCGAGCGCTGCAAGCCGGGCAAGGAACCGAAGATCGGCGACGAATACGTGCTGCGCACCGGTTTCGATGAACGCACCGTGGTCGTGCTGGCGCTATCCAGCGTCCGTCGCGGCGCGCCCGAGGCACAACTGCTGTACCGCGAGACGGAAGAAAGTATCGCGCGCCGCGAGCAGGCTGCGGCGATGCGCAAGGCTGGCGCGGTGGGTATGCAGACCGATGGTCGGCCGAGCAAGAAGCAGCGCCGGCAGATCCATCAGTTCAACGAACAGCAGGAAGGTGGTCTGCGCCACCCCTGGGCGGATGAGGATTAGGCGCAAGCCTGTTGGAGCGAGCTCTGCTCGCGAATGCGAACGACGGTAAAGCTTCGCGAGCAGAGCTCGCTCCCACTTTCTCGTTCAACGTCCGCTGACGATGCTCATGCGGCCCAGCAGTGGCAGTTTGGCCAGGCGTGAGGTGATCGGCAGGGTAATCTTCTCCAGCCATTCGCTGGCGTGATAACCCAGTGGGGTGTAGCAGCTCCAGGCCAGGGCCAGCAGGCTGAGGAATACGCCGCCGACAAAGGCATCCGCCCCCCCCAGTGGGCACCGGCCACCAGGCGCGGCAGGATGCCGATCACGGTAATCGGCCAGACCAGCAGCAGGCGCCAACTGCGGGTGAATATGGTCGGGCCTTGGATGTGATGGCGTTTGTGCATAAAATCGCCAGCCTTTTTACAGACCCTGGGCCCGCCGCCATGAACGACTTCAGTCAACGCTTTCTCTTCGACGACACCGACGTGCGGGGCGAAATGGTCGCGTTGCGCGAAAGTTACGCTCATGTGCTGGCCAAGCACGCCTACCCGCAGCCAGTGGCGCAACTGCTCGGCGAGATGATGGCCGCCGCCGCCTTGCTGGTCGGCACCCTCAAGTTCGACGGCCTGCTGGTACTGCAGGCGCGTTCCGACGGCCCGCTGTCGCTGCTGATGGTCGAATGCTCCAGCGCTCGTGAGCTGCGCGGCATTGCCCGCTATGACGCCGAGCAGATCGGCGCCGATACCGACCTGCAGAGTCTGATGCCCAATGGCGTGCTGGCCATTACCATCGACCCGACCCGGGGCCAGCGTTACCAGGGCATCGTCGATTTGGATGGCGTCGACCTGGCCGAGTGCCTGTCCAACTACTTCGCCAGCTCCGAACAGCTGCCGACCCGCTTCTGGCTCAAGGCCGACGGCCAGCGCGCGCGCGGCCTGCTGCTGCAGCAACTGCCGCCGCACCATCAGACCGAAGCGGAAGAACGCGCCGAGAGCTGGAACCACGTACTGACCCTGGCCGACACACTGACTGCCGAAGAGCTGCTCGGCCTGGACAACCCGACCCTGCTGCATCGCCTCTACCATGAAGAGAACGTGCGCCTGTTCGACGAGCAGCCGCTGCAATTCCGCTGCAGCTGCTCGCGTGAGCGCTCGGCCAGTGCCCTGGTCAGCCTCGGCCAGGCCGATGCCGAACTGCTGCTGGGCGAGCAGGGTGGCAGCGTGGTGATCGATTGTCAGTTCTGCAACGAGCGCTACGCCTTCGACGCCGCCGACATTGCCCAGCTGTTCGCCGGTGCCGGTAGCGAGGCACCGTCGCAGACGCGGCATTGATGAGCTTTTCTAAACGATAGCCGTTCTCTATCAGATCGGAGGCTGCCAAGCAGTTCGCTTTTCTGGCATACTCCCGCGACTTTTTTACCGTGTAGTGCAGTTGCCCCTGTACTACACAACGTTCGGAAGACTCGGCCAGCGGCCGACGGGGACCCTCATGACGCAAGCCAACAACGCCGTGTACACCGACATCAGCGCCGCGCAACTGGTCGAAGAAGCCATTCGCCGTGGTGAAGGGGAACTGGCCGCCAACGGCGCGCTGGTCGTACGTACCGGTCATCGCACTGGCCGCTCGCCGGCCGACCGCTTCATCGTTCAGGAGCCGAGCACCGAGGCGCAGATCGCCTGGGGCGCCATCAACCGTCCGTTCCCGGCCGACAAGTTCGACGCCCTGTGGGATCGCGTCGCGGCGTTCAATAACGCCCAGGAGCACTTCGTCTCCCACGTTCACGTAGGTTCTGCCGAAGAGCACTACCTGCCGGTGAAGATGACCACCGCGACCGCCTGGCAGAACCTGTTCGGCCGTCAGTTGTTCATCAACCCGACCACCTACAACCAGGCTGGCAAGGCCGAGTGGCAGATCCTCAACGTTGCCAACTTCGAGTGCGTGCCTGAGCGTGACGGCACCAACTCCGATGGCTGCGTGATCATCAACTTCGCCGCCAGGAAAGTGCTGATCGCCGGCATGCGTTACGCCGGTGAAATGAAGAAAGCCATGTTCTCCGTGCAGAACTTCCTGCTGCCGGAAAAAGACGTGCTGCCGATGCACTGCGCCGCCAACATTGGCGAAGAAGGCGACGTGACCCTGTTCTTCGGCCTGTCCGGCACCGGCAAGACCACTCTGTCCGCCGACGAGTCGCGTTACCTGATCGGTGACGACGAGCACGGTTGGGGCGAAGGCGTGGTGTTCAACATCGAAGGCGGCTGCTACGCCAAGTGCATCGACCTGTCCGAGAAGAACGAGCCGGTTATCTGGAAGGCCATCCAGTTCGGCACCGTGCTGGAAAACGTCGTGCTCGACGAAAACCGCGTGCCGGACTACGCCGACGACAGCCTGACCCAGAACAGCCGCGCGGCCTACCCGCTGGAGTACGTCGAGAAGCGCAGCGAGAAGAACCTGGGCGGCGAGCCGAACGCCGTGATCTTCCTGACCTGCGACCTGACCGGTGTACTGCCGCCGGTGTCGATCCTCAACAACGAGCAGGCGGCCTACCACTTCCTGTCCGGTTACACCGCGCTGGTCGGTTCCACCGAAATGGGTTCGGGCGGTGGCATCAAGTCGACCTTCTCCACCTGCTTCGGCGCGCCGTTCTTCCCGCGTCCGGCTGGCGTCTACGCCGAGCTGCTGATCAAGCGCATCAACGCCTTCGGCTCCAAGGTCTACCTGGTCAACACCGGCTGGACCGGTGGTGGCTACGGTGTCGGTAAGCGTTTCAACATCCCGACTACCCGCGGCGTGATCGCGGCCATCCAGAGCGGTGCGCTGATCGGTGCCGAGACCGAGCACCTGCCGATCATCAACCTGGATGTGCCGAAGTCGGTGCCAGGCGTCGAGACCAACCTGCTCAACCCGCGCAACACCTGGGCAGACAAGAACGCCTACGACGAAGCCGCCAAGGGCCTGGCCAAGCTGTTCATCGACAACTTCCAGAAGTTCGACGTCAGCGACGCTATCAAGAACGCCGGCCCGCAGCTGTAAGCGCCGGGCAGAGCAAAAGAAACCGCCTTCGGGCGGTTTCTTTTTTGGGGCCACAGGTTAGAGCCGCCGTCGTAGGGCGGGTGAAACCCGCCGTGGTCAGAAGTGGCGGGTTTCACCCGCCCTACAATCTTCGCTAGGCTTGTAGCTCTTCAACGGAGAGCCGTAGGGCGGCTGCAACCGCCATGACCTTACGCTCTGACCTTCAAGCGGTCAAAGGAGTGACAGCGCATGTCCACCCTCAAACGCGTCTTCGGTTTCGATAAGCTGCGCCCCGGCCAGGAAACGGTGATCAGCGCCGTACTTGCCGGTCGCTCGGCGGCGGCGATCTTTCCCACCGGTTCGGGCAAGTCGTTGTGCTATCAGTTGTCGGCCTTGCATCTGCCACACCTGACCCTGGTGATTTCGCCGTTGCTGGCGTTGATGCAGGATCAGTTGGCGTTCCTGCATGCCCATGGCATCGCCGCGGCCAGCATCGATTCGGCGCAGAGCCGCGAGCAGGCCGCGGAGGTGATGAATCGCGCGCGCAGCGGCGAGCTGAAGATCCTGATGATCTCGGTGGAGCGGCTGAAGAACGAGCGTTTTCGCAATTTTATCGCTCAGGTGCCGATCTCCCTGCTGGTCGTAGACGAGGCGCACTGCATCTCCGAGTGGGGCCACAACTTCCGCCCGGACTACCTCAAGCTGCCCGATTATCAGCGTCAGTTCGGCATCGAGCAGGTGCTGCTGCTCACGGCGACTGCCACGCCCAAGGTCATCGCCGACATGCGCGAGAAATTCGCCATCGCCGAGGCGGATGTGGTCACCACTGGTTTCTACCGGCCCAATCTCAATCTGCTGGTGGAGCCGGTGGCAGGCTCCGCCAAATTGCAGCGTCTGCAGCAATGGCTGGTACCGCGGCGCGGCCAGGCGAGCATCGTCTACGTGACTCAGCAGAAGACCGCCGAGCAGGTGGCCGAGCGCCTGGCGCGGGACGGCCTGGCAGTCAGCGCCTACCACGCCGGCATGGCCCATGAGGTGCGCGAGTCGATCCAGCGCCGCTTCATGGCCGGCGAACTGCAATGCATCGTTGCCACCATCGCCTTCGGCATGGGCATCGACAAGCGCGATATCCGCAACGTGGTGCACTTCGACCTGCCCAAATCGGTGGAGAACTACAGCCAGGAAATCGGCCGCGCCGGGCGTGACGGCCAGGCCTCGGACTGCCTGGTGCTGGCCAGCCGCGATGGCCTCAGCGTGTTGGAAAACTTCGTCTATGGCGATACGCCGGAACTCGACGGGATTCGTGCCGTGCTCGATGACCTGCGGTCGGTCGGCACGGGCGGGCAGTGGGAGCTGATGCTGGGCCAGTTGTCGGAGCTGAGCAATATCCGTGCGCTGCCGCTCAAGACCCTGCTGGTGCAGCTGGAGTTGCGCGGCATCATCGCGCCGCGCTATGCATACTTCGCCGAGTATCGCTTCAAGCTGCTGCTGGAGGACGAGGCCCTGCTGGCGCAGTTCGAGGGCGAGCGGCGTCAGTTCGTCGAGGCCATTCTGGCCAGTTCGCGCCGCGCCCGCACCTGGAGCACCCTGGATTTTGACCTGCTGTATCGCGACCATGGCGCCGAGCGCGCGCGGGTGGTCAAGGCACTGGACTACTTCCAGGAAAAGGGCTGGCTGGAGCTGGAAAGCAAGCAGATGACCGAGGTCTACGCCGTGCTCGATGGCGGGTTTGACGTCGAAGCCCTGGCGGATGACCTGTACGCACACTTCCGCGCCCATGAGGCCAGCGAGATCGCCCGCATTCAGGCCATGCTCGGTTTGTTCGAGAGCCGCGAATGCCTGAGCCGGCGCCTTGCCTTGTACTTTGGTGACGAACAGGCGCCCGAGCGCTGCGGGCATTGTTCTGTGTGTCAGGGCCGCGTAGCCACTTTGCCGCAACCGCCCGAGCTGCCGTCATTGAATGGTCGCGATGCCCAGGCGCTGTGCGCAGCCTTCGTCGAGAAACACCTGCAATACGCTGGACACGCGCCGAGCCACGAGTGCCTGACGCGCTTTCTCTGTGGCGTGACCACGCCCTTGTTGACCAAGCTCAAGGCGCGTCAGTTGGCTGGCTTCGCTACGCTGGAGGATTACCCCTACGCCGAGGTGCGTGAGTGGTTGACGGGTCTGTAGGAGCGAGCTCTGCTCGCGAATATTACTGCGGCGAAGGGCTTCGCGAGCAGAGCTCGCTCCTACAAAGGTAAGTCCCATAGCCAGTCCCATAGCCGGATGCAATCCGGGGAATACGGGTCGCTATGCCCCGGATTGCATCCTGGCTACCTGGCCAGCTTGTGTGCACCATCGGTGCTTGGGATTCGGTGCGCGCGGCGCACCCTACGGGTTAGCGCGTTGCCCTTCGGCCAGCGTCCAGTCCACCAGCTCGCGGGACAATCGATCGCCAGCCTGGCCGAAGGCTTTCACTACTGCAGCAATCGACGTATCACTCGCCGGCTGACTAACGCTGAAGCGGCGGATGGCGAGGATGCGCTGATCGCGCCCGTCGACCAGGCGCACGTCGAGCTGGATCAGTGCCTCGGCAACGCCATCGCGATACTGGCTATGGAAGCTGCGCAAGTCGCTGACCAGCTCCAGGTCGGCCTGCAGACGTTGCTCTTCGTTGCTCAATGCCTGAACGCGGCCGTCATCCTGAAACGCGTCGAGCAGACGGCCGCGCAGCAACTGTGGCGTGCGCTCGCTCCAGCGCACGCCCTGGTAGGTGTTGACCAGCCCCGGCTCGGGCAGCACGACGATGCGCGTGCCGTCGAGCAACTGGCTGCTGACCGGGCTGTTGACCCGCAACGACCAGTCGACGCGCTGGGTTTGCGCCGGCAGCGCGGCGCCTGGCAGCAGGTAGATATCCAATGGTTCGCTCTGCGGCAGGATCGAGCAGGCGCCGAGCAGGCCAGCGGCCAGCAGCAGGGACAGACGCTTCATGGTTGGAACTCCTTGATGCTGTCGTTGCGCAGCAGGTAGCCGGTGGGGTCCTGCTCCAGGCGGCGGGAGAAGCTGCGCAGGGCGCCGAGTGTATCGCGCAGTTCGCCAATCGCCGGGCCCAGCTCGCCGAGGCCCTGCATGCCGCTGTCCAGCGCACTGCGATTGCTTTCCAGCAACTGCTCGATGCTGCGGCTGCTGCGTTCCAGCGAGGCCATCAGACGCTCGGCATTGTCCAGCGCCTGACTGCCCTGGCCGTCGAGCAGACGGTTGGCGGTGCGCATCAGTTCGGCCGCCTCGCGGGTGGCGGCACTGGTCTGACGTAGGGTTTCGCCCAGCTCATCACGTTGCTCGGCGATGCCGGCAGTGGCCTGTTCCAGATTTTCCAGCGTGCGCGACACGCGCTCGGCGTTCTCGCGTGACAGCATGCGGTTGGCGCGATTGAGCAGGCGGGTGATGTTGACCACCAGGTCCTCGCCATTGGCCATCAGCCGGGACAGTGGCGAACGGTCGGCGATGATGATGCCTGGCTGGCCATCCTTACCCTCCAGCGGCGGACTTTCCGGGCTGCCGCCGTGCAGCTGGATTACCGCCAGGCCGGTGACGCCGGTGATCGCCAGGCGCGCGCGGGTGTCCTGCTTGATCGGGGTATGGCCGACGATGCGGATACGCGCGCGCACGGTGCGCGGATCGTTGGGATCGAGCCCCAGGCTGATCACGTCGCCGACCTTGATCCCGCTGTATTGCACCGCGCTGCCCTGTGACAGGCCAGTGACCGCTTCGTTGAAGATCACCTCGTAATCGGTGAAGGCGCGATCGGCACCGGCCTTGTTCAGCCACAGGGCGAACAGCAGCGCGGCGCCCACCGTGAGCACGGTGAACAGGCCGATCAGCACGTGATGGGCTCTGGGTTCCATTCATTGACTCCTTGCCGCGGTGGCGGCCTGCGCAGCCGCGCGTCCGCGCGGGCCGTGAAAATATTGCTGAATCCAGGCATCGTCGGTGGCAGCCACCACGTCCAGGCGGTCGGCCACCAGCACCTTTTTCTGTGCCAGCACCGCGACCCGGTCGCAGATGCTGTAGAGCGTGTCCAGGTCGTGAGTGACCAGAAATACACTCAGGCCCAGGCTGTCGCTGAGGGTACGGATCAACTGGTCGAAGGCCGCCGCGCCAATCGGGTCGAGGCCGGCGGTGGGTTCGTCGAGAAACAGGATGTCCGGGTCCAGTGCCAGGGCGCGGGCCAGGGCGGCGCGCTTGACCATACCGCCGGACAGCGAACTGGGGTATTTGTCGGCGGCATCCTGCGGCAGGCCGGCCAGGGCGATCTTGACCCTGGCCAGGCGTTCGGCTGCCGCGCGCGACAGGCCGGCGTGTTCGATCAGCGGCAGGGCGATGTTCTCGCTGACGGTCAGCGAGGAGAACAGAGCGCCGCGCTGGTAGAGCACGCCGAAGCGCCGTTCCAGTTGCGAGCGCCGCTCGGCCGGCAGGCTCAGCAGTTCCTCGCCGAACACCCGTACGGTGCCGGCATTGGGCTGGCGCAGGCCGACGATGCTGCGCAGCAGCACGGACTTGCCGGTCCCCGAGCCGCCTACCACGCCAAGTATTTCGCCGCGATATAGGTCGAAGTCCAGATGCTGATGCACCACCTGTGTGCCGAACTGGTTGCACAGGTCGCGTACCTCGATGATGGTCTCCTGGCTCACCAGCCCATCTCCATCAGGAACAACGCCGCCAGGGCGTCGAGTAGGATGACCACGAAGATCGACTGCACCACCGCCGAGGTGGTGTGCTCGCCCACCGATTGTGCGCTGCCGCTGACCTTGAAGCCTTCCAGACAGCCGATCAGGGCGATCAGGAAAGCGAAGATCGGTGCCTTGAGCAGGCCAACGAGGAAGTGCTGCAGCAGGTCGCTGTCCTGCAGGATCGACAGGTACATGGTCGGCGAGATGTCCAGGCTCAATGCACAGACCAGCGCGCCGCCGAGCATGCCGCTGAGCATGGCGATGAAGGTCAGGATCGGCAGGGCGATGAGCATCGCGAACACCCGCGGCAGCACCAGCAGCTCGACGGGGCTCAGACCGAGGGTGCGGATGGCGTCGATCTCCTCGTTGGCCTTCATCGAGCCGATCTGCGCGGTGAAGGCGCTGGCGGTGCGCCCAGCCATGAGAATCGCGGTGAGCAGCACGCCGAACTCGCGCAGGAAGGAGAACGCCACCAGGTTCACCGTGTAGATGGTGGCACCGAAGTCGGCGAGGATGGTGGCGCCGAGAAAGGCCACCACGGCACCCACCAGAAAGGTCAACAGGGCGATGATGGGCACGGCGTTGAGGCCGCACTGTTCCAGATGAGCGGTCAGCGAGGTCAGGCGCCAGCGCGCCGGGCGCAGCAGGATCGTCAGCATGCCGCTCAGGGTCAGGCCCATGAAGCCGAGCAGTTCCCGGCCTTGGCACCAGGTGCCTTCCACCGCCTCGCCGATATGTCCGAGCACTTCGCGCAGTGCCGAAGGTGTGGCGTGTTCCTGTACCTGCTGAGTGCCCGCCATGGTGTCTGCCACTGCCAGCAGCAAGGCGCGGCGCTCGGCGCTCAGGCTGTCCTGTTGCGCCAGTTGGCGCAGGCGCTCACAACCCAGCAGTTCCACCAGCAGCGCAGCGCCGGCGGTATCCAGTGCGGCCAGTTCGTCGAGGTCGATGTTTTCCCGGCCGTGCAGGCGTTCGCGCAGGGCCAGGACCTGAGGTTCGAGTCGGCTGTAATGGGCCAGCGTCCAGTCGCCACCGATGCGCAGGCCGCTGGCGGCGTCCGTGCTGCTGGTCTGGAGCGGGATCAGGTATGGCGTGGTCATGGCGACAGCTTAGCGCAGCCAGGGGCTGCCAGGCCAGTCGCGCTGTTCAGACTGTGTCGGCGGCACGGCGCATAAGCTGCTAGGTCACCCCAACGTTCGGATGACGAGCGCATGGGCTAGGGTCTGTTGCCGTTTCGCGCACGGCTTGCGTCGAAATGCCAACAGACCCCAGGCATCCGTCAGTGACGGCGCCAGTGCTTGTGGTGCTTCTTGTGTTTCTTGCCATGGTAGTGGCGGTGATGCTTGCCGCGACGGTCATCGTCATAGCTGGCATTGCCCATGTAGTTGCCCAGTGCGCCACCGGCGCCGCCACCGACTGCCGCACCGACCACGCCGCCGGTGTTGCCACCAACCTGCTGCCGACGACGTTGCCACCGGCTGCGCCCAGCGCGCCGCCAATGGCGGCTTCAGTACGGCTGCGGCGATCCGCGCCGACCATGCTGCCGGCAGCGCCACCGAGACCGGCACCGACCGCAGCGCCAGTGTTGCCACCGACCTGCTGACCAACCATCGCACCCACTGCGCCACCTAGTGCGCCGCCCAGGCCGGCCTCGGTATTGCCGGCAAAGGCAAAACCGCCGCTAGTCAGGCCAAGGGAAAGAAAGAAGAGTTGCAGAGACTTCATGGACACCTCGATAACAGAAACCGCCAGATGGCGAGCGTTATGCCATTGACCAGCGATTTCTGTACGAGGTTCCTGGCCGCCGGTCAGCTGGTTGCGCTGCTGCCCAGCAGATTGCCGCCGCTGGCAGCCTGCAGGCGGATGGCGACGAACTTGCTGGTCGGTGTGCTGCTGCCGACGCCGGCGCTTTCCAACGGCACCAGCGGGTTGGCCTCGGGGAAGTAAGCAGCGGCCTGGCCGGCCGGGATATCGAAAGCGAGCAGGGTGAAACTGCTCACCCGGCGTTCGATGCCATCGTTCCACAACGAGCGGATGTCCACCTTCTGACCGGGCTTGAAGCCCAGGCGCAGGATGTCCGCCTCGTTGGCGAAGAGCACATCGCGCTGCCCGCGCACGCCGCGATAACGGTCGTCGAGGCCGTACACCGTGGTGTTGTACTGATCGTGCGAGCGCAGGGTCTGCAGGATCAGATCCGGCGTCTCACCGCTTTCGCGCACCTGCGGGGGCAGCAGGTCGTCGAGCAGCGCATTGGCCTTGAAATTGGCCTTGCCGGATGCCGTTTTCCACTGGCGCGCGCCGGCCGAGTTGCCGAGGTAGAAGCCGCCGGGGTGAGCGACACGCTGGTTGAAATCCTGGAAGCCGGGGATGGTGTCGGCGATCAGCTCGCGGATGCGGTCGTAATCGGCGATCAGCGCGCCCCAGTCCACCGGGTGGTTGCCCAGAGTGGCCTTGGCGATCCCGGCGACGATGGCCGGCTCCGAACGCATCTCGCTGCCGGAGAGCGGTTCGAGCTGACCGTAGGAGGCGTGGATCATGCTAAACGAATCTTCCACCGTCACCGCCTGCGGGCCGCTGGCCTGCAGGTCGATATCGGTACGGCCGAGGCACGGCAGGATCAGCGCGTCGCGGCCGACGGTGAGGTGACTGCGATTGAGCTTGGTGCTGATCTGCACGGTGAGCTCGCAGCTCTGCAGCGCCTTGTGCGTACGCGGGCTGTCCGGCGTGGCCTGGGCGAAGTTGCCGCCGAGGCCGATGAATACCTTGGCCTGGCCGTCGATCATGGCGTTGATCGCCTCGACGGTGTTGTGGCCATTCTCGCGCGGTACCTTGAACTGAAAGCGCTTTTCCAGGGCGTCTAGCAGCGTGACCGGCGGGCGGTCGTTGATGCCCATGGTGCGGTCGCCCTGCACGTTGCTGTGTCCACGTACCGGGCACAGGCCGGCGCCGGGGCGGCCGAGGTTGCCGCGCAGCAGTTGCAGGTTGACGATTTCCTGGATGGTGGCCACCGAATGGTGGTGCTGGGTGATGCCCATGGCCCAGCAGATGATGACCCGCTCGGCGCGGCGGTACATGCGCGCCGCCTGTTCGATCTCCTGCAGGCTGAGGCCGGACTGAGCCTGCAGCGCCTCCCAGCTGCAGTCGTCGAGCAGCTTCAGGTAGGCCTCGACACCATCGGTGTGCTCGGCGATGAAGGCATGGTCGAACACCGCTGCTTCACCCTTGGCCTGCGCCTCGCGCTCCCACTGCAGGAGGAACTTGGCGATGCCGCGCATGGCGGCCATGTCGCCGCCCAGGGCCGGACGGAAGAACGCGGTGTTCAGCGGCTCGGAGCCGTTGGTGAGCATCTCCAGCGCGTGTTGCGGATGCTGGAAGCGCTCCAGGCCACGCTCCTTCAGTGGGTTGAAGCAGACCACCTGGGCGCCGCGTTTGACCGCCTCGCGCAGCGGTTCGAGCATGCGCGGGTGGTTGGTGCCGGGGTTCTGGCCGAGGACGAAAATGGCGTCGGCATGCTCGAAATCGTTGAAAGTCACGCTGCCCTTGCCGATGCCCACGCTTTGGCCGAGGGCGACGCCGCTGGCCTCGTGGCACATATTCGAGCAGTCGGGGAAGTTGTTGGTGCCATAGGCGCGCACGAACAACTGGTAGAGGTATGCCGCCTCGTTGCTGGCCCGGCCGGAGGTGTAGAACTCGGCGTGATCCGGACTCGGCAGCGCCTTCAGATGCCTGGCAATCAGGGCGAAGGCTTCGGCCCAGGTGGTCTTCGTGTAGCGATCGGTGCTGGCGTCATAGCGCATTGGGTGGGTCAGGCGGCCCTGGTATTCGAGCCAGTAGTCGCTCTGCTCGCGCAGTTGGCTGACCGTGTAGCGGGCAAAAAAGGCCGGGTCCACGCGGCGTTTGGTGGCTTCCCAGTTGACCGCCTTGGCGCCGTTCTCGCAGAACTTGATGTGACCGTCCTCGGGCGAATCGCCCCAGGCGCAGCCGGGGCAGTCGAAGCCGCCGTTCTGGTTGGTCTTGAGCAGCGCGCGCAGGTTCTTGAACGGCTGCTTGCTGTCCAGCCAGAAGCGGGTCACGGCGTTCAGTGCACCCCAGCCAGCGGCTGGGCCTTTGTAGGGCTTATAGCGAGGATTGACGGGTTGCAGGCTCATGGTCGTTCTTCTTCGTCAGGCGCGGGGCTGTAGACCCGCGGCGTGCTGTGATGGGGCAGGTGGATCAGGTTGAGGCGGTGGCGCCGCGCCCACTCCACGGTCAGGGCGGTAGGGGCGGACAGGCTCACCAGGGTGCCGATGCCGGCACGTACTGCCTTGTGCAGCAGTTCCAGGCTGCAGCGACTGGTGACCAGGGCGAAGCCACCGTGAGTGTCGATACGTTCGCGGGCGATGGCGCCGATCAGCTTGTCCAGGGCGTTATGGCGACCGATGTCTTCACGGCACAGACGAATCTCACCGCTGGCATCGATGAACAGGGCGGCATGCAGCGCGCCGCTGTGGCGTGCCAGTTGTTGTTGCTCACCGATGCGCTCGCGCAGTCCGGTGAGATGTTCAAGTGGCGGTAATGCTGCGCCGGGTAGGGCGGTCAGGGTCGGTAGCGCCTGTTCCAGTGCATCCACACCGCACAGGCCACAACCACTGGTGCCAGCCATTTGCCGGCGTTGCTGCTTGAGCGCCCAGAAGGCACGGCTGCTGACCTGCAAGCGGGCTTCGCGGCTGTCACCGAGGCCGCGCAACTGGATGTCATAGATGTCGTCGATTGACTTGATCAGGTCGTTGCCAAAACTGAAGCCGACGGCAAAATCTTCCAGGTGATGGGGCGAAACCATCATCACCGCCTGGTTCAGGTCGTTGTAGCTGATCGCCAGGGCACATTCTTCGGCCAGTGCAGCGTGCTGCGCGCGACCGTCACCGAGTTCGGCGTAGGTATAGGCACTGGCAATGTGCGGCTGGGCGGCTGGCTTGGCCATCGAGGCGCGCTCTGTGACAGATTGACACAGCTAAGCCTAGGCCCATGGGCGGGGAGCGTCTAATCGTTGGCTTTGATGTGTTGATCGAGCAAATCTATCAAGCGTTCGCCAGCCACTCTCGTGCCTCTTCGAAACAGGCTTGCGCGAGCGGTGAGGCAGGGGCGCCGCGGCGCATGATCAGGCCCTGAGGTGCCAGGGTATGAGCGTCCTCGATGGGTAGCAGGCGCAGATGACCGTCGGTCGGTGCACCGTCGGCCGGTAATGGCATGACGCTGCAGCACAGCCCGGCGCTGACCGCTTGAGTCAGGTGGTGCACGGCATCGGCCTCCAGGCGTACCTGCGGGCTCAGGCCGCGAGCACGGAAGCTGTGATCGATGGACAGGCGAAAGTGCATGCCGGTGGAGAGCAGGCCCAGGGGCAGGTTGGCCAACTGTTCCCAGCGCAGGCTGCTGCTGACGAAGTGGAAATGCCGCTGATCATAGAGCAGGCCCATGCGTGCTTCGGCCAGCTCCAGGCTGGCGAAATGCTCGCGGTCGAGTCGGTCGAGATAGGACAGACCAAGGTCGAGCTGATTACGTACCAGCCCCTCCAGAATCTGATCGCTGCTCAGCGCATGCAGCTGAAAGCGCAGCCCCGGGTGACGCTCGGCGAACAGGCTGATCAGGCGCATCGGGTCGAAACTGGCCAGCGGCACCACGCCCAGGCGCAGGGTGCCCACCAGGTGCCCACGACAGGCTGCAGCTTCGGCGAGCAGGCCATCCTGTGCGGCCAGCACACTGCGTGCCCAGGCCAGGATACGCTCACCTTCGGCGCTGAAGCCCTCGAAACGCTGGCCGCGACGGACCAGCTCCAGACCCAGCTCGTCTTCCAGTTGGCGCAAGCGCATGGACAGCGTCGGCTGGGTCACGTGGCAGCGCGCAGCGGCCTGACCGAAGTGGCGGGTCTCGTCGAGGGCGACGAGGAATTTCAGCTGCTTTATATCCATGGGGGCTCCTGGTTTGCCCGGATTCTAATGCGCGAACGCTAATCAGGGGTGTTTCCTGAACTAGACTTTGGTCTCCGGGCGCTTTGCCCGGTCATTCGCAAGGAACGAGAGGAATTGCCATGAGTCTGTTTGCCTTTGTCAAAGACGCCGGGGTCAAACTCTGGGAGTCACTGGTGGGTCAGGAGGCGCAGGCCGCCGAATCGCTCAAGGAGCATGTTGC
Source organism: Ectopseudomonas oleovorans (assembly GCF_029845265.1). Classification (NCBI taxonomy): domain Bacteria; kingdom Pseudomonadati; phylum Pseudomonadota; class Gammaproteobacteria; order Pseudomonadales; family Pseudomonadaceae; genus Ectopseudomonas; species Ectopseudomonas oleovorans. Next base: position 111,515 of record NZ_JAOCLK010000008.1, on the reverse strand, counting down.
CAAGGTTGGCCTGGGCAACCCCAACATCGAGGTCAGCGTCGAGGGCGACAAGGTCATCGCTCGCGGCGAAGTGGCCAGCCAGGAAGAGAAGGAAAAGATTCTCCTGGCGCTGGGCAACGTGGCCGGTGTCGGTGAGGTCGATGATCAGATCAGCGTGACCATGCCCGCGCCCGAAGCGCGCTTCGTCACGGTCAAGAAGGGCGACACGCTGAGTGCGATTGCCAAGGCCGAGTACGGCAATGCCAACGCCTACATGAAGATATTCGAGGCCAACAAGCCGATGCTCAGTCACCCGGACAAGATTTATCCGGGGCAGGTATTGCGGATTCCTGACTAAACCCGCGCTCAGGTGCGGCGGGGGCTTGGCCTTGGCGGCGATCGGCATCATTCACGATCGCCGGCAAGCCGGCTCCTACAGTGAGGGCGTCGCAGGCAGTCCGTGCACCAACTCCCGGTAGTCCCCCACTGCGGCGAACTCCTCGGTATCTTTAGGCCCGGCCTGGCTGTCTGGTTGGCGCACGGCGAGCAGATGGGCGACGCCAAAGCGTCCGGCGCTACGCAGGATCGGCAGGCTGTCGTCGATGAACAGGGCCCTCGCAGGGTCGAAGTCGACATCCTGGCGCAGGGCGAACCAGAACTGCTGATCCTCCTTGGGGAAACCGTAGTCGTGGGAGCTGATCAGGCGTTCGAACCAGGGTGCCAGCTCGACGCGTTCCAGTTTCAGTGACAGTGAGTCGCGGTGCGCGTTGGTGATCAGCACCACGCGCTTGCCAGCTTCGCGCAGGGCGCGCAGAAACAGTTCTGCATCGGTGCGCAGGGCGATCAGGTGCGCGACCTCGCGCTTGAGCTCACGGATCGACAGCCGCAGCTCGCGGCTCCAGAAGTCGGTGCAGTACCAGTTCAGCGTACCGGCATGCTGGCGAAACAGCGGCAGCAGCTCGGCCTCGGCCAGCGCCAGGCTGACGCCATGGTGCTCGGCGTAGCGCTGCGGCAGGTGGGTGAGCCAGAAGTGGTTGTCGAAGTGCAGGTCGAGCAACGTGCCGTCCATGTCCAGCAGGACGGTGTCGATCTGGTGCCAGGGCAGTGCGGGCATGCGTGGGTCTCGGTTGTGGCGATGGTTTCGCCTTGATGCAATCTCGCTCAGGGATAATGCGAAAAGCCGCTGTATGATAACCCGCTCGGTCCCGCCAAGGAGTTGCCTCATGCGCCAAAAACCCACGGTCCTCGCCCGCGAAATCGTCGCCAGCAGCCGCCTGTTTCGTGTCGAGCAAGTGCAGTTGCGCTTCTCCAATGGCGCTGAGCGCACCTATGAGCGTCTGGTGGGCAAGGGCGTCGGCTACGGCGCGGTGATGGTGGTGGCGATGCTCGATGCCGAGCACGCGGTGTTGATCGAGGAATACTGCGGCGGCACCGATGACTACCAGCTGTCGCTGCCCAAGGGCCTGATCGAGCCGGGTGAGGATGTGCTGGTTGCCGCCAACCGCGAGCTCAAGGAAGAGTCCGGTTTCGGCGCGCACGAGTTGGAGTACATCACCGAGCTGAGCCTGTCGCCCGGTTACATGAGCCAGAAGATTCAGGTGGTGCTGGCGCGCAACCTGTACGAGGAGCGCCTGCCAGGTGATGAGCCCGAGCCGATGCGGGTCGACCGCATCAGCCTGCGCGAGCTATCCAGCCTGGCCCAGCACGAACAGTTCAGCGAAGGCCGCGCACTGGCGGCGCTGTACCTGGTGCGCGACCTGCTGACTCAGCGCGGGGAGTACCGTCCATGAGCCATCCCTACATCCCCAAGGTAATCGACCTGGTTCGTGCCGCCGGCGCGGCGACCCTGCCGTACTGGCGCAGCGATGTGGCGGTGACGGAGAAGGCCGATGCCTCGCCGGTGACCGCCGCCGACCTGGCCGCGCACCATATCCTGCTCGATGGCCTGCAGGCGCTGGCGCCGGAGGTGCCGGTGCTGTCGGAGGAGGCCGCCGACATTCCGCTGGCTGAGCGCGCCGCCTGGACGCGTTGGTGGCTGGTCGATCCGCTCGATGGCACCAAGGAATTCATCGCCGGCTCCGAAGAGTTCACGGTCAATGTCGCGTTGATCGAACAGGGACGAGTGGTCTTCGGTGTGGTGGGTATTCCCGCCAATGGCCGCTGCTATTACGGCGGCGCTGGTCTGGGCGCCTGGTGTAGCGACGTGCCGGGCAAGGAGTATTCGATCAGCGTGCGCCTGGCGCCTGCGCAGGGTTTCACCCTGGTAGCCAGCAAACGTCACTCCAGCGCCGCGCAGGAAACTCTGCTGGTGGGGCTTTCCGCGCGTTTCGGCGAGCCGGCGCTGGCCAATATCGGCAGTTCGCTGAAGTTCTGTCTGCTGGCCGAAGGCAATGCCGACTGCTACCCGCGTCTGGCGCCTACCTCGCAGTGGGACACCGCCGCGGCACAGGGCGTGCTGGAAGGGGCGGGTGGCGAAGTGCTGAATCTGGCCGGCGAAGTGCTGACCTACGAGGCGCGCGAATCCTTTCTCAACCCCTCGTTTCTGGCCTTGCCGGCCGCCGCCGAGTGGCGTGGCGAGCTGATCGAGCTGGCGCGGACGTTGTAGGGCGGGTGCAACCCGCCACATCGGCCATGGCGGGTTGCACCCGCCCTACGGCTCAATCGAGCATATCGCTGTAACGAGCGTCCTTCCTGAACACCAGCGGCTGGTCGAAGCCCGGCACCTTCACTTCTTCGGTGGTGATGGAGATCGCCTGGTCGTCGATCATGTCGTTGCCGAAGTTGTAGATGATGTCCAGCTTGCCCTGCAGGGCAAGCTGGTCGTACGCGGCAGCGGCGGCACGGGTGCTCTCGCGGCGCGCCAGGTAGGCGTCGAAGGCGGCCTGGCCATGACGCTTGCGCAGCATGCGCTCGGCTACGTGTGGGGCCAGCACCAGGGCGCTGGCGTTGTTGCCGCCGAAGCCCTTGGAGTTGATGAAGGCCACGTCCAGCGCCTGCTCACCCACCTTACGGTCTTCGATGGACAGGCTCAGGTGATCCTGATGCACGTCGCCGGCGACTGCGTCGATGGTCTTCAGGCCCGGCACGATGCCGTACTTGAAGGCACCGAGGGCAGCGATCACCTGGTCGCCGCTGGCAGTGGCCAGGGAGTGGCCGACGAAGGCCTTCACTGCGGTGATCGGCCATTGTTCGATACCGAAGGCAGCCGCGACGCGGTCGAGAATCTCCGACTCGGTAACGCGGTTGGCCGGGGTGCTGGAGCCATGGGCGTGAACGAAGCTGCGGCTACGCACGGCGTCCAGGCCGAGCAGTTGCACAGCGCTGGCCACGGCCTTGGCCACGGTCAGGTAGTTGCCCGGGCCGGGGGCGGAAATGGATTTCTTGAAACCATCGGCGTTGATGAACACGTCCGGCACCGCGCCATGGATGTCGGCACCCAGCTCCAGGGCCAGTTCGTCGTCCATCAGCACCAAGAATTGGCAGGCTTCGGCCAGGGTGAAGCCGCAGTTGTCGCCGAACGGGCGGCTGGCGCGGCGGAAATCCACGTCGCTCTTGCCCTCGATCTGGCGCAGGCCTTCTTCGGTGGCCAGCGCGCCCATGGCGCCGTAACCCTCGATGCACTCCTGGTTGATCGGCGCCTCGCTGCTGCCGACGATCACCACACGCGCCTTGCCGCTGGCGATCTGCTCGATGCCCTTCTGCAGGTTGTAGAGGAAGGTGGCGCAGGCACCGGTGATGCTGCCGGTGGTGCCGACGCTGCCGAGCACGTAGGCGTTGATGAAGTCCGCCGGCATGGTATTGAGGCCCAGGGCCAGCTGCTTGGCGGTGACGCGGCCGCCTTTCAGGCGCGACTGCATCATGCCGCCGAAGCCGTTCTCGTCGAGCTGGCTCATGATGCAGCTGGCAAACACGGCGATCTCGTCCGGGGCGACATGCTGGACGATGCGCTGCCAGTCGATGCCCACCGAGCGCAGCGCGTCAGTGACGCCGACCACGGTCATGGCCAGGCCGCGCGGATGGAAACGCGCGTTGTACAGCTCGCTCGGCTCGAACCCGGTGGGCAACTGGCCGGCGGACTTCACCGCCAGTGGGCGGTAGCTGTCGACCTTGAATTCGCAGCTGTCGTGCAGGGTGACGCGCACTTCATTGCCGTCGAGCTCTTCTACGGACCAGTTGGCCGGCAGTGGCTCGGGCAGTTGCTTGCGCTGGGTGATGAAGCTCAGGTTGGCACCATTGGCGGGAGCGACGTCGATGCTCTTCTGCCAGTGGGCGGCGTCCGGGTCGAGATGCTGTTTCTCGATGCGGCGCACCAGGGTGCCGGCCAGAATCTGCTTGCCGTAGCGGCTTTCGATCTCGGCGAGGCTCAGTGCTTGGCCGTCCTGATCCTGATACTTGCCATCGACCACGCGTACCAGCTTCATCATCTGCGCCAGCCCGGCCAGGGTTTCCTGGCGCGCCTGGGGTTCCAGCGACTCCTGCACGGTACGGCGAAAACCATGGTGGAAGGAGCTGCGCCCGGCTGCGTTGTAACCCCCAAAACCCACGATCACAGGTAAGCGCGACATAACTCAAAAGCTCCTGAACAAGGCCAGCGCGACGCCAGGCCGGCGCCTTGGGCGCGGGCGGGGTCATAGGGCGGTGGCATTTGGAAAATTTCGGCTGCCTAACCTGACGTGGATCATGACCGTCGAGTCACTCATTCGTCCAATGTCGTGGCAAGTGCGGCGCGTGTCGCGGATGGGATGGGACTTTGCAAGGGCCGAGGGTGCGCCTGGCGCACCCTCGAACAGCGAGCCCGCCAGGCGGTGGGCTCGAAGGGCTCAGCTCTGGTAGCTGATATGTCCATCCACCAGCGTGTAGCGCACCGCGCCGGGCAGGCAATGGCCGATGAACGGGCAGTTGCTGCCCTTGGAGTACCACTGCTCGCCAGCGACGGTGGAGGCCTGCGCATCGAACAGCACGATATCGGCAGCGCCACCAACGCTCAGCGTGCCGGCCGGCAGGCGCAATGCGGCGGCTGGGCCACTGGTCAAACGTGCCAGCAGCGTCGGCAGATCCAGCAGGCCGTCCTGCACCAGGCTCATGGCCAGCGGCAGCTGCAGTTGCACGCTGCTGATGCCCGGCTCGGTGGCGGCGAAGGGCGCCAGCTTGGCGTCGCGTTCGTGCGGTTGGTGGTGGCTGGCGATGGCCGAGATCACTCCGGCCTTTACCGCTTCGCGCAGACCGTCGCGGTCGGCCCGCGAGCGCAGTGGTGGCTGTACGTGATAGAGACTGGAAAAATCGATCAGCGCCTCATCGGTGAGGATCAGTTGGTACAGCGCCACGTCGGCGGTCACCGGCAGACCACGTGCCTGGGCGGAGGCGATCAGCTCGGCGCCGCGGGCGCTGGTGATCTGGCTGAAGTGCGCGCGCACGCCGCTCTGTTCCACCAGCAGCAGGTCGCGGGCCAGGGCCACGGTCTCGGCGGTTTCCGGGATGCCGGCCAGGCCGAGGAAGCTGGCGGTCGGGCCCTCATGCGCCAGCCCGCCTTCGGCCAGGTCGGCATCCTGCGAATGGAAGATCACCTGCAAGTCGAAGGTGGCCGCATATTCCAGCGCGCGGCGCAGGGTGCGGCTGCTGCGGAAGTTGTCCAGGCCGTTACCGAAGGCGACGCAACCGGCATCGCGCAGGGCAACCAGCTCGGCCAGTTGTTCGCCAGCCAGCCCCTTGCTCAGCGCGCCAATGGGGAAGACCTTGGTGTGTCCGGCTTCGCGGGCGCGGTCGAGAATCAGCTCGGCCACCGCCGAGGTATCCAGCACCGGCTTGGTGATCGGAGGGCAGCACAGGCTGGTGACGCCGCCGGCCGCAGCCGCCAGGGTTTCCGTGGCGATGCTGCCCTTGCGGCTATAGCCTGGCTCGCGCAGGGCCACGGACAGGTCGACAAGGCCGGGGGCAGCGATCAGTCCTTGGGCGTCGAGCGTCTTGTCGGCGACGAAGCCAGCAGGCGCCTGGCCGATGGCGGCCAGCTTGGTGCCGTCGATATAGAGGTCAGTGACCTGATCCAGGCCGCTGGCCGGGTCGATCACGCGAGCGCCGAGGATTGCGGTACGCATCAGTTGGCCTCCTCGGCGTTGAGTTGACGTTGGGCGTTCTGCCCGCTCATGGCCATCGACAGCACGGCCATGCGGATGGCGATGCCGTAGGTGACCTGGTTGAGGATCACCGACTGCGGGCCGTCAGCCACTGCCGACTCGATCTCCACGCCGCGGTTGATCGGGCCTGGGTGCATCACCAGGGCATCCGGCTTGGCCAGTTTCAGGCGCTGCTCGGTGAGGCCGAACAGGCGATAGAACTCGCCCTCGCTGGGCAGCAGGCCGCCCTGCATGCGCTCGCGCTGCAGGCGCAGCATGATCACCACGTCGACGTCCTTGAGGCCTTCATTGGCATCACTGAATACGCGCACACCGTAGCTTTCCTCCAGGCCGACGGGCAGCAGGGTCTTCGGCGCAATGACGCGGATATCCGGGCAGCCCAGGGTCTTCAGCGCCAACATGTTCGAGCGTGCCACCCGCGAGTGCAGGATGTCGCCGACGATGGCCACCGACAGGTTCTCGAAGTCGCCCTTGTGGCGGCGGATGGTGAGCATGTCGAGCATGCCCTGGGTCGGGTGCGCGTGACGACCGTCGCCGCCGTTGATGATCGCCAGGTTCGGGCACACGTGCTCGGCGATGAAGTGCGCGGCGCCGGAGTCGGCATGTCGCACGACGAAGATGTCGGCGGCCATGGCTTCGAGGTTGCGCAGGGTGTCGAACAGTGTCTCGCCCTTGCTGGTGGAGCTGGTGGAGACGTTGAGGCTGATGACGTCGGCCGACAGGCGCTGGGCGGCCAGCTCGAAGGTGGTGCGGGTGCGCGTGGAGTTCTCGAAGAACACGTTGCACACGGTCTTGCCGCGCAGCAGCGGGACTTTCTTCACGGCCCGCGCGCCGACTTCGAGGAAGGAGTCGGCGGTGTCGAGGATTTCGGTCAACAGCTCGCGGGGCAGGCCGTCGAGTGAGAGGAAGTGGCGCAACTGACCTTGGTCATTCAGTTGCAGCGGGCGCTTGGCGGCGAGTGGCGTCATCGCAGGGAGTCTCAGTTGGCGAGCGTCTGGAGTTCGAGGGTCAGCGGCGTGGGGCCGGACAATTTTACCCGCTCGCTGGCGGCCAGCGACAGGGTGGCGCCGACCACGTCGGGGCGGATCGGCAACTCGCGGGCGTTCAAGTCGAGCAGGCTGACCAGGGTCACGCTGGCTGGGCGGCCGTAATCGAACAGTTCGTTCAGCGCGGCGCGGATGGTGCGCCCGCTCATCAGTACGTCGTCGATCAGTACCAGGTGCTGGCCTTCGATTTCGAATGGCAGCTCGGATGGTTGCACCTGTGGATGCAGGCCGTTCTGGGTGAAATCGTCACGGTAGAACGACACATCAAGGATGCCCAGTGCGTCGTTACGCCCTAGTGCTTGCAGCAAGGCCTGGGCGACCCAGACGCCGCCGGTGCGGATGCCGATGAAGCGCGGCTCGCTGATCTGGCGCTGGTTGAGGTGCTGGGTCAGGGCGCTGGCCATGGCTGGCAGCAGGTCGTTGGGGTTGGGTAGCATGGCGAAACTCCAAATATGAACAGCTTCTGAGAGCGTAAGCGAGGCCGCCGAGGCAAGGCAAAAACAGGCGAGGAAGCGCAGTTTACGAGTTGTAAATGAGCATTCCGAGCCTGTTTTTAACGCAGCATCGGCAACGCAGGTAGCTCTCAGACCGTGCAGTTTTCCTCTAGCCAGCCTTGTAGCAACAAGGCTGCGGCAATGGCATCGACCGGGCGCTCGCGATAGCCGCCACTCTGGCCTTCGCGCAGGCGCTGGCCCTTGGCCTCGAAGGTGGTCAGGCGTTCGTCGTGGGTGTAGGCCGGCAGGTTGAAGCGGCCGTTGAGGCGGCGGGCGAATTTCTCGGCGCGGGCGCTCATCTCGCTGGGCGTGCCGTCCATGTTCAGCGGCAGGCCGACCACCACGGCGTCCGGCTGCCATTCCTTGATCAGCGCTTCGACGCGGTTCCAGTCCGGCACGCCGTTCTGCGCCTTGAGCACGCACAGTTCACGGGCCTGGCCGGTGATCACCTGGCCGACGGCGACGCCGATCTGCTTGGTGCCGTAGTCGAAGCCCAGTAACAGGCGCAGTGGCTTGTCGCTCATCAGGCGTGCCCGACCTGTGAGGTCAGCAGGCTGAGGTCGACGCCCAGGCGCGCGGCTGCGGCGTTAAGACGCTGGTCGAACGGCAGGTCGAAGAGAATGCTGCTGTCGGCGGGGCAGGTCAGCCAGGCGTTGTCGGCCAGTTCCGCTTCCAGTTGCCCGGCATCCCAGCCGGCGTAACCGAGCGTGATCAGGTACTTGTCCGGGCCCCTACCATCGGCGATGGCGAACAGCACGTCCTGTGAGGTGGACAAGCCCAGTTCACCAAGATCCAAAGTGGCCTGGAACTGCTGGCCGGCCGGGTGCAGGACGAAGCCGCGGTCGGTCTGCACCGGGCCGCCGGCGAAGATAGGCAGGCTGTGGCACAACGCTGCGGGCTCTGCCTCGGGGCGCAATTGCTCGAGTACGTCGGCCAGGCTGAGGCCATTGGGCTTGTTGATCACCAGACCCATTGCGCCTTGTGCGTTGTGCTCGACCAGGTAGGTGACGGTCTGTGCGAAGTTCGGATCGTCCATGTGCGGCATGGCGATCAGAAAGTGATGCTTGAGCGAGGTGGGGGCTGAGTTCTTCATGACGGCTAGTTTCGGCTTTAAGGCGCCGGGCTTCAAGCTGTAGGGCAATGCAGGACGCCCGCGGCTTCGTATGCAGACCGTTTCGATCGACGCTCTAGTTGCTCGACAGTCGATCGCCGCGCTCGAAGCGCCAGGTGCGGATGATCTCCAGGCGGTCGATATCAGCCAGGTCGCCGGTGAAGGGCGCATAGGGCGCGGCCAGGCGCACGATGCGCTGCGCGGCCTGGTCGAGCATGGCCTGGCCGGACGATTCCAGCACCTGGACCTCGTACAGCGAGCCGTCACGGTTGATCGACACCAGCAGGCGCAGGCTGCCATAGATGCGCTGACGACGAGCATCGTCGGGATAATTCAGGTTGCCGATGCGCTCGACCTTCTTGCGCCATTCGTCCTTGTACCAGGCGCCCTTGTCGCGCATGGTCGAGGCAGCATTGAGGCGGTGGATCTTCGGGCGTTTGGCATAGGCCTGCACCTCCTGCGCCAGTTCCGCTTCCAGGCTGGCGATCTCGGCGGACAACTGAGCAGAGTCGAACACTGGCGCAGGCTGGGTTTGAGGCACCTGCTTGGTTTCTTCGCGTTTGACCGGGGTTTTCTGCTGCTGCGGTGCGCGTGTGGCGACTGCAGCCTTGGGGACTTCCTGTCTGGTGGCAGGCTGCTGCGGGGTGGCGGGCGGGGTGACCTTGCGCACCTCGCTGTCCTGGAAGGGCGCCTGCTCGGTGGTTTTGGGGGCTGCGGCATGTTCCAGCGTACCGCTGCCTTGCTGGTTGTCCTGTGCCAGGAAGTCCGCCTCCTTGGGCTTCTCTTCGCTCTTGAAGGTGGACAGGGTGATTTCCAGCGTCTTGCTTATCTCTGGCGGCGACTCCAGGGTGAAGCCGACGCCAAGAATCAGCGCCACATGCAGCGCTGCGGCGAGAAAGAGGGTGAACCCCAGGCGATCCGCCGGACGGACGGTGGCGGAGGGCACAGTGGTTGGGGTGGCTGCTGCGTTCATCGCGTATCGGGTCTGCTTTCGAATGTCGCGCAGTCTGCCGGGTAGCAGTAGGCGCCTGCAAGTTGCAGGCGCCAGGCTGCCACCTGCGTCAAGCTTTTAGCCCGCGCTTGTTGGCAATGCAGTCCATCAGGCGTTCGCCGATACGGGTATCGAAGGCGGCGTCGATCTCGCGGATGCAGGTCGGACTGGTGACGTTGATTTCCGTCAGATGGTCGCCGATTACGTCGAGCCCGACGAAGATCAGGCCTTTTTCGCGCAGGGTGGGGCCAACTGCCGCAGCGATCTCGCGGTCGCGTTCGGTCAGTGGGCGGGCCTCGCCGCGTCCGCCGGCAGCCAGGTTGCCGCGAGTCTCGCCGGCGGCCGGGATGCGCGCCAGGCAGTAGGGTGCCGGTTCGCCGTCTATCATCAGGATGCGCTTGTCACCGTCCTTGATCGCCGGCAGGTAGGCCTGAACCATGATCTGTTGGCGACCATGCAGGGTCAGTGCTTCCAGAATCACGGAAAGATTCGGGTCGCCTTCACGGTGACGAAAGATTTGCGAACCACCCATGCCATCAAGGGGTTTGAGAATGATGTCACGGTGCTCATCGGCAAACTGGCGCACAATGTCGGGGCGCCGAGTGACCAGAGTAGGTGGTGTGTACCGAGGGAACTGGGTGGCGAAGAATTTTTCGTTGCAGTCACGCAGGCTCTGCGGCCGGTTCACGACCAGGACACCATCGCGCTCCGCCTGCTCGAGCAGGTAGGTGGAGTAGACGAATTCGTTATCGAAAGGTGGATCCTTGCGCATCAGGATCACGTCCAGTTCGGCCAGCGGCGTGTCCTGTTCGGCATCCAGGGCAAACCAGCGTTGCGGGTCGTTGAATACCTCCAGCGGGCGCATGCGGGCACGGGCCTGACCACGAACCTGGTAGAGATCCTGCTGCTCCATATAGAACAGCGACCAGCCGCGTGCTTGAGCGGCCAGTAACATGGCCAGCGAGCTGTCCTTCTTGAAGGAAATGTTGGCAATCGGATCCATGACGATCCCGAGACGAAGGCTCATGGGGGGAAATCTCCGCGAGATAAGAGGGTTGAGGCCTGGTTGGCTATGCCTTGTGAGGCTGTCAGGGTGGCGTTGGCGATGGCCTTGGTCAAGGGCTGGCGCAGCCCCGGCAGGCTTATAGATTGCATCTGGAGAGTGTGCTACAAAGGCCCGGCGACTGGGCCAAAGCCCATCGGCAACAGGGCCTCAGGCATACTGATAACGTGAATATAACGACTCACCGAGGCGATGGTAGGGCGAAAATGGAACAGCATTCCGAGGGTTTGAAAGTGATGGTGATCGACGATTCGAAAACGATTCGTCGCACCGCTGAAACTCTGCTGAAAAAAGTGGGCTGTGATGTCATCACTGCGGTCGATGGCTTCGATGCCCTGGCCAAGATTGCCGACACTCACCCCAGCATCATCTTTGTCGACATCATGATGCCGCGTCTCGATGGGTATCAGACCTGTGCCCTGATCAAGAACAACAGTGCCTTCAAATCCACCCCGGTGATCATGCTGTCCTCCAAGGACGGCCTGTTCGACAAGGCCAAGGGACGTATCGTCGGCTCCGATCAATACCTGACCAAGCCCTTCAGCAAGGAAGAGCTGCTCGGTGCGATCAAGGCCCATGTGCCGGACTTCACCCCGGTGGAACAAGCCTCCTGACGTTTCGGCCTGATCGCCGTACGCCACTTCTGTATTGGGAAACACCATGGCTCGAATTCTGATTGTTGATGACTCCCCGACCGAGATGTACAAGCTGACCGCCATGCTGGAAAAACATGGGCATCAGGTACTCAAGGCGGAAAACGGCGCTGACGGCGTGGCTCTGGCCCGCCAGGAAAAGCCCGACGCGGTGCTGATGGACATCGTCATGCCCGGCCTCAACGGCTTTCAGGCGACGCGTCAGCTGACCAAGGACGCCGAGACCAGCCACATTCCGGTGATCATCGTCACCACCAAGGATCAGGAAACCGACAAGGTCTGGGGTAAGCGCCAAGGCGCCAAGGACTACCTGACCAAGCCGATCGACGAAGATACCTTGCTGAAGACCCTCAATGCGGTACTGGCCGGCTGATGCCGTGCTGTCCGTGTACTAAATAAAAAGAAGGCCAAGGCTGGCATGTCTGCGCAGACTCCTTTCCAGATTCTCCTTGAGATTGACCAGCGTTGCCGTGCCCTGGCGGCTGGCCTGCCGTCGCAGCAGGCGGCGGTGCAGACCTGGAGCGGCATCGGCTTTCGTATGGGGGAGCGCCTGTTCGTTGCACCCATGGGGGAGGTGGGTGAGGTTTTGCACGAGCCGCGCTATACCTTGTTGCCAGGCGTGAAGAGTTGGGTCAAAGGGGTGGCCAACGTGCGTGGCCGCCTGTTGCCGATCATGGATCTGTGCGGCTTCTTCGGTAATGAACTGTCGCCGCTGCGCAAGCTGCGGCGGGTGCTGGTGGTCGACCACCAGGAAATCTTCGCCGGCCTGACGGTCGACGAAGTCTTCGGTATGCAGCATTTCCCCGTGGATGCCTACTCAGAACAACTGCCGCCTCTCGAGGCGAGCATTGCGCCGTTCATCCACGGTGTCTTCCAGCGAGAACAGCCCTGGTTGGTATTCAGCCCCTACGCGCTGGCTGCCGATCCGGGTTTTCTCGATGTGGCTTATTAAAAATTTATCGGTTGGGTCGGTTCTGCCGGCCTTTTGGCGTTACATGGGAACCGTAGTGCGGTCGGTCCAGGCGGGGGCCAGATAATGAAAAAACTAAATACAGGCAATTTGTTGGCGGGGGCACGCAGCAGTACGCTGATCGCAGCGCTGTTCGTCGTGCTTATCGTTTCCATCGTGCTGTTGTTCGCGAACTTCGCCTACATCAACACCCAGTCCAACTACGATACCGAGTACATCAGCCACTCCGGTGAGCTGCGCGTACTGTCCCAGCGGATCGCCAACAACGCCACTGAGGCTGCGGCGGGCAAGGCAGAGGCATTCGGCCTGCTGCGTGCTGCGCGTAACGACTTCCAGCGGCGCTGGAGTTACCTGACCGACGGTGATGCCAATACCGGCCTGCCTCCGGCACCTTCTTCGGTGCAAGCGCAGATGGCTGCGGTGCAGCAGGACTGGGACAGCCTGCGGCAGAACACCGACGCCATTATTGCCAGTGAGCAGACCGTACTGTCGCTGCACCAGGTAGCCGCCACCCTGGCGGAAACCATTCCGCAATTGCAGGTCGAGTACGAGGAAGTGGTCGACATCCTGCTGGAAAGCGGTGCGCCGGCTGCCCAGGTCTCTGTGGCCCAGCGTCAGTCGCTGCTGGCCGAGCGTATTCTCGGCTCGGTGAACAAGGTGCTGGCCGGTGACGAAGATTCGGTACAGGCCGCCGACATGTTCGGTCGTGATGCCAGCCTGTTCGGTCGCGTACTGGCCGCCATGCTCGAAGGCAACGCGGCGATGGAAATCAGCCAGGTGACCGACGAGGAGGCCCTCGAGCGTCTGGCCGAGATTTCCGAGCTGTTCGAATTCGTATCCGGTTCGGTGGACGAGATTCTCGAGACCTCGCCGGAACTGTTCCAGGTTCGTGAGTCGGCCAACTCCATCTTCACCGTGTCGCAGACCTTGCTGGATAAAGCCTCCGAGCTGGCTGCCGGCTTCGAAGACCTGGCTGACGGCCGTGCCATCAACACCCTGTTCGGCTACGTGCTGGGTGGTCTGGCGCTGGGTTCGATCATCCTCATCGGTCTGGTGATGGTGCGTGAGACCAACCGTCGTCTGGCCGAGACCGCCGAGAAGAACGAACGTAACCAGGCGGCGATTCTGCGTCTGCTCGATGAAATCGCCGACCTCGCCGACGGTGACCTGACCGTGGCCGCGACGGTAACCGAAGACTTCACCGGTGCCATCGCCGACTCCATCAACTACTCCATCGACCAGCTGCGCGACCTGGTAGCCACCATCAACCTGACCGCCGTTCAGGTAGCCGGTGCGGCCCAGGAAACCCAGGCCACGGCGATGCACCTGGCGGAAGCGTCCGAGCACCAGGCGCAGGAAATTGCCGGTGCCTCCGCGGCGATCAACGAAATGGCCGTGTCGATTGACCAGGTATCGGCGAACGCCTCGGAATCCTCCGCGGTAGCGGAACGTTCCGTAGCCATCGCCAACAAGGGCAACGAAGTCGTACACAACACCATCACCGGCATGGATAACATCCGTGAGCAGATCCAGGACACCTCGAAGCGAATCAAGCGCCTCGGTGAATCGTCCCAGGAGATCGGTGACATCGTTAGCCTGATTAACGACATTGCCGACCAGACCAACATCCTTGCACTGAACGCCGCGATCCAGGCGTCGATGGCCGGTGATGCCGGTCGCGGCTTCGCCGTGGTAGCGGACGAGGTACAACGCCTCGCAGAACGTTCCTCGGCGGCGACCAAGCAGATCGAGGCGCTGGTAAAAACCATTCAGACCGACACCAACGAAGCCGTTATCTCCATGGAGCAGACGACTTCCGAAGTGGTGCGCGGTGCCCGCCTGGCGCAGGACGCCGGGGTGGCCCTGGAAGAGATCGAGAAGGTATCGAAAACCCTCGCGGCCCTCATCCAGAACATTTCCAACGCCGCCCGCCAGCAGGCTTCGTCTGCGGGCCACATTTCCAACACCATGAACGTGATCCAGGAGATCACCTCGCAGACGTCCTCGGGTACCACCGCCACCGCCAAGAGCATTGGTAACCTGGCCAAGATGGCCAGTGAGATGCGCAAGTCGGTATCCGGTTTCACCCTGCCAGACGCCTGATAAAGGAGTGCGGAGGCTGGCTGCAGCCTCCGCTACACAGCCATGACCCAGGGCGAAGGTATGCAGTCAGCGGGCGTGTGGGCATTGCGCCCGGTGGCCGATATGTCGCAAGCCGATTTTCACGACTGGCAGACGCTGCTCGAGGCGCGTATCGGTGTGGTGATCAGCGAGCAGCGGCGCGCCTTTCTGCAGACCAACCTGAGTGCGCGCATGCGCGAACTGGGCGTCACGGATTACGCCAGCTACTACCGTCAGGTCACCGACGGGCCGCGTGGCGCGGTGGAGTGGTCGACCCTGCTGGATCGTCTGACCGTGCAGGAAACCCGCTTTTTCCGCCATTCACCGTCGTTCGAGGTGCTCTCGCAGTACCTGCAGGAGCGTCTGGCGGCAGGCCTGGGCAAGCCCTGGGAGTTCTGGAGCGTCGGTTGCTCCAGTGGTGAAGAGCCCTATTCGCTGGCGATTATGGCGGCTGAGGCGCTACAGGGCAGCGAGTTGCCCGAGCATTTTGCGGTAACCGGCACCGATATCAGCCAGGGCGCACTGAGCAAGGCACGCGAGGCCTGTTACTCGGCGCGGCGCCTGGAGCAAGTGAGTGACGAGCTGCGCGAGCGCTACTTTCTCGCGCAGGCCGATGGGCGTTTCAAGGTAGTACCGAGCCTGGCTGCACGTGTGTGCTGTGCCCGGCTCAATGTGCTGGAACTGGCCAATGCGCCGATGTCCGGCATGGATGTGATTTTCTGTCAGAACTTGCTGATCTATTTCCGCCGCTGGCGTCGCCGCGACATCCTCAATCGCCTGGCCGAGAGCCTGGCGCCGGGTGGCCTGCTGGTCGTGGGTGTGGGCGAAGTAGCCGGTTGGCAGCACCCGCAACTGGTGCCGGTGGCCGACGAGCGAGTTCTGGCGTTTACCCGCAAGGGATAAGGCCAAGTTTATGAGTGGAGTGGCTATGGGTGATCGGCATGATTATGTCGCCCTGGAGTGGGTCAAAGGCGAGATCGGGGAAACCCTGAAGCAGGCGCGTCAGGCTCTGGAGGCGTTCGTCGAGAACCCGCAGGACCCCACGCGCATGCGCTTCTGCCTGACCTATGTGCACCAGGTTCACGGCACCTTGCAGATGGTCGAGTTCTACGGCGCGGCGTTGCTCGCCGAGGAAATGGAACAGCTGTCGAAGGCGCTGATGGAAGGTCGCGTGGCCAATCAGGGCGAAGCCCTGGAAGTGCTGATGCAGGCCATCCTGCAGTTGCCGGTGTACCTCGACCGCATCCAGACCGCCCGCCGCGACCTGCCCATGGTCGTGCTGCCGCTGCTCAACGACCTGCGCGCCGCCCGTGGCGAAAAGCTACTGTCGGAAACCAGCCTGTTCTCGCCAGACATGTCCGCGCGCCTGCCCGCGCTGCCGGAAGGCAGCATGGCGCGCCTGCGTACTGCCGAATTGCCGGTGCTGCTGCGCAGGCTGCGGCAGATGCTGCAGATGGCCCTGGTCGGCGTGATCCGCAATCAGGACCTGCCCACTAACCTGGGCTACATGGCGCGGGTCTTCGCGCGCCTGGAAACCCTGTGCCAGGACGCTCCGCTGGGCGGTCTGTGGCAGATCGCATCCGGTATGGCCGAAGGCCTGGCCAATGGCAGCGTGGTCAACGGTACCTCGGTGCGCACCCTGCTGCGCCAGGTCGATAAGGAACTCAAGCGCCTGGTCGAACAGGGCGCCGATGGCATCAACCAGCCCGCCCCGGATGAACTGACCAAGAATCTGCTGTTTTACGTGGCCAAGGCACCGGCGCAGTCGCCGCGCATCCGTGCGCTGAAAGAGCAGTATCGCCTCGACGAGGCGCTGCCTGACAACGAGGTGGTGGATGAAGAACGTGCTCGCCTGGCTGGGCCAGACCGTGACGCCATGCGTTCGGTGGTCGCCGCGCTGTGCGAGGAACTGGTGCGGGTCAAGGACAGCCTCGATCTGTTCGTGCGCAGTGATCGCAGCCAGGTCAGCGAACTGGATGCCCTGCTGGCGCCGCTCAAGCAGATCGCCGATACCCTCGCAGTGCTTGGTTTCGGCCAGCCGCGCAAGGTCATTCTCGACCAGATTGACGTGATTCACGGCCTGTCCCTCGGCCAGCGCGAGCCTAACGATGCCGTGCTGATGGACGTCGCCGGTGCGTTGCTCTACGTCGAGGCGACCCTGGCCGGCATGGTCGGGCCGAGCGACGACAGCAGGAACGAACAGAGTCACCTGCCCACCACCGATGTGGCGCAGATCCATCAGTTGGTGATCAAAGAGGCGCGCAACGGTCTGGAACAGGCCAAGGACGCGATCATCGAGTTCATCGCCTCGCAGTGGAACCACGAGCACCTGGCCCGTGTGCCCGAACTGCTGACCCAGGTCCGTGGTGGCCTGGCGATGATCCCGCTGCAACGCGCTGCCGACCTGCTCAATGCCTGCAATCGCTACATTCAGGAACAGCTGCTGGCGCGCAAGGCCGTGCCCAACTGGCAGAGCCTGGACACCCTGGCCGATGCCATCACCAGCGTCGAGTACTACCTCGAGCGGCTGTCCGAGGACCATGGCACGCAGGGCGATCTGATTCTCGACGTTGCCGAGGAAAGCCTGGAAACCCTGGGTTACCCGCTCAAGGAAAAACCGTCGATCCTCGACCGTGTCGAGCCGCAGGAAGAAACCCTGGCACCGCTGGCTGACCCGCTGCAGGAAATCGAGCTGCTGGGCGCCGAAGACGAACAACTCGAAGAGCCCCTGGCCGAGACCGAGGCGCTGACCTTCGATGTAGTCGAGCCGTCCAGCGATGAGGTTGCGGATCTGCAACTGCTGGACGCTGAGCCTGAGCAGTCGGACGCCCGTGAGACTGCCGACAGCTTTACCTTCGAGCTGGACGAGCTTGAAGAGCTACCCGCCCTGCAGGACGAAGAAACCGTTGCCGCACCGCTGCTTGACGCCGAGCCGGAGCTTGAGCTCGAAGAGCTGAACCTGGATCAACTGGCCGAGCCGGCGCAGTGGGATGAGCTGGAACTGGCCGATCTGGAACTACCGGAAGTCGAGCTACCCAGCGCACCGCAGGTGCAGGAACTGCCGGATGAACCGGCGGCGGAGAAGCCGCTGTCGATGGCCGATGTCATGGCCGCTCCGGTACAGGCGATCAACCCACCTGCTGCCGACGTGCCGCCGAGCCTGCTGCCGCCGCCTGCCGACGAAGAGCCGGTGGACGAAGAGCTGCTGGAAGTCTTTATCGAAGAAGTCGGCGAAGTGCTGGAAACCATCGGCGAATACCTGCCGCAGTGGCAGGCCGATACCGATAACAAGGACGCGCTGATCGAAGTGCGTCGGGCCTTCCACACGCTCAAGGGCAGCGGCCGCATGGTTCGCGCGCTGATCATCGGCGAGCTGGGCTGGTCCATCGAAAACCTGCTCAACCGCGTGCTGGACCGCAGCATCGAACCGAGTGCAGCGGTGCAGCAGGTGGTACTCGATGTCGTGGCCCTGATGCCGGCGCTGGTCGACGAGTTTGCCGCCAAGGCTCAGCGTCAGCGTGACGATGTCGATCTGCTGGCGGCCACCGCGCATGCTTTGGCCAAGGGGCTGACGCCCCCAAAATCTGACGCCCCGGCCACCCAGCAGGTAGCCGAGCCCGTGGGCGTTGACGACGCTACCGAGGTCGTCGAGCAGGTCGAGTCGGTCACCGACCAACCGCTCGATAGCGAATCTCTCAATGGTGAGCCCCTTGACCCACAGTTGCTGGAAATCTTCCGCAACGAGGCGGAAACCCATCTGGATACCCTGGTGGGCTTTCTCGCCGATTGCGCCCAGGAGCTGCCGCAGCCGGTCACCGACGACCTGCAGCGTGCCCTGCACACCCTCAAGGGCAGTGCCTATATGGCCGGCATCCTGCCGGTGGCAGAAATCGCGGCGCCGCTGGAGAAGCTGGTCAAGGAGTTCAAGACCAACCTGATTCAGGTGGATCTGGCGGCCGCCGAGCTGTTGAGCAGCGCCGAGGGCGTGTTCCGTATCGGGCTCGACAATCTCGAGACTCAGCCTCTGGCACCTATTCCCGGCGCCGAGGCATTCCTTGCCCGTGTCCAGGCGCTGCATCAGGAGCGTCTGGCCAACGCCGAAGACGAGCGCATGGCACAGAGCGGTGAAAGCCGCGATCCGCAGATGATCAGCATCTTCCTCGCCGAGGGCATGGACATCCTGCTCGATGCCGAGGACCTGCTGCGAAAATGGCGCGAGCATCCGTCCGAGCGCCAGGAGCTGTCTGCGCTGCTGGAAGAGCTGACCACGCTCGGTCGTGGCGCGGAAATGGCCGAGCTGCCGCAGATCGACGAGCTCTGCGAGGCCCTGCTGGATCTATATGGTGCCGTCGAGGAAGGCAGCCTGGCCGTCAGCGAACGCTTCTTCGACGAAGCGGAAAAGGCTCACGAAGCGCTGATCGGCATGATGGATCAGGTCGCTGCGGCCTTGCAGGTCAGCCCGCAACCCGAGCGCGTACAGGCGCTGCGTGAGCTTCTCAGCGAGGCCATCGATCCGCATACCCTGGCCTTGCTGGCGCCTGGCGTCGAGGGGCTGGAAATCATCGAGCTGGAGCAGGCTACTGCCGAACTGGCGCAAGCTGAGGCCGAGCCGGTCCAGTGGCAAGAGACGCCCGCCGAACCGGCAATCGTCGAGGACGCTGGCCTGGAACTGCAGGCCGAGGCCGAACTGGGCTTCAGCCCTGTCGACGCCGACCTCGATGAGGAAATGATCGAGATCTTCCTCGAAGAGGCTGTGGATATTCTCGATAGCGCCGGTCAGGCGCTGGAGCGCTGGCTCAGTGAGCCGGACAACACCATGCCGTTGTCCTCGCTGCAGCGCGACCTGCACACCCTCAAGGGTGGTGCGCGGATGGCCGCGATTCGCCCGATTGGCGATCTTGGCCACGAACTGGAGTCGCTCTACGAGGGTTTGGTCGACCGCCGTTACAACTATTCACCAGCGCTGGGCAGCCTGTTGCAGCAAAGCCATGATCGCCTGGCGCAGATGCTTGATCAGTTGCAGGCCCGCCAGCCGCTGGTCTCTGGTGACGACCTGATTCAGGCAATTCGTCAGTTCCGCCGGGGTGACATGCCGCAGAGTCTGTCGGCCGCCGTGGCTCAGGTTGAACCGGCGCTGGACGACGAGCTCGTCGAGTCGATCAAAACGCTGGAGCCCGATAGCTTCGAGCTGCCGCCTCTGGCACTGGTCGAAGACGAAATCGTGCTCGACGAGGCGCCACAGGCAGAGCCTGAGGCAGGGGTGCCGCTGATCGACGAAGTCGAGCTGGTGTTGCCCGAAGACGAACTGCCGCCGCTGGCCGAGGCTATCGTCGAGTCAGAGCCAGAGCCACAAGGCACGCTGGCTAACTGGCATGAAGAGCGCGATCCCGAACTGGTGGAAATCTTCCTCGAGGAAGGTTTCGACATCATCGACAGTGCCGGTGCTGCTCTGCAGCGCTGGATGGACGACGTCGACAACAGTCTGGAGCTGGAAGCCCTGCAGCGTGATCTGCACACCCTCAAGGGCGGTGCGCGCATGGCCGAGATTCGTGAAATCGGCGACCTGGCCCATGAGCTGGAATTCCTTTACGAGGGGCTCGGTGGCGGTCGCCTGCGAGCCAGTCAGGAGTTGTTTACCCTGCTGCAGGCCTGCCACGACCGTTTGGCCGAGATGCTCGAAGCCGTGCGTGGTCAGCGCGCGGTGCCGCAGGGCCATGCCCTGATCGAGACGATCAAGCGCTTTCGTGCCAACCCTGACGAGCAGTTGAGCATGCCGTCGGCAGTCCACCTCAGGGCGGTGGTCGAGAGCGATGAAGCCGAAGAGGCTGACAGCGACATCCTTGATATCTTCCTGGAAGAAGGCGATGACCTGCTCGAAACGATGGAGGCGGCGATCGGGCGTTGGGAAGAACAACGTGATGATGTCAGCGCCATCGACGAGATGCTGCGCACGCTGCACACCCTCAAGGGCTGCGCACGCCTGGCCGGACAGAAGCGCCTTGGCGATCTCAGCCACGACCTGGAGCAGCATCTCAGCGAGGCGCTGCAGCAGGGGGCACCCTGGCCGGAAAGTCTGCTGCTCAATGTGCAGTCCGGTTTCGAAGGGCTGCAGAATGAGCTCGACGTGCTGCGCCAGCGCCTTAGCGCCAGCCTCGGCGATGAGCCAGTGGTTACCGAACCAGCGGCGGCGCCTGCGAGCAATTTGCTCAATCCGATCATTGCTGCCAGTGACGTGCCGAGCCAGTTGCAGGCACCGAAGGTACTGCCGTTCGTGCAGCGTGCGCAGGAGGCCGCTCAGGAGGCTGCCGCCCGCCGTGCGCCGCAGGAGTTGGTCAAGGTACCGGCAGAGTTGCTCGAAGGTCTGGTCAACCTGGCGGGTGAAACCTCGATCTTCCGTGGCCGTGTCGAACAGCAGGTCAGCGATGTCAGCTTCACCCTGAGCGAGATGGAAGCGACCATTGACCGCGTTCGCGATCAGTTGCGCCGTCTCGATACCGAAACCCAGGCGCAGATTCTCAGCCGCTATCAGGCCGAGGCCGAGCGCGCCGGTTACGAAGACTTCGATCCGCTGGAAATGGACCGCCATTCGCAACTGCAGCAGCTGTCGCGCGCGCTGTTCGAATCGGCTTCCGACTTGCTCGATCTGAAGGAAACCCTGGCGGCGAAGAACCGCGACGCCGAGACCCTGCTGTTGCAACAGGCTCGGGTCAACACCGAGCTGCAGGAAGGTCTGATGCGCACCCGCATGGTGCCATTCGATCGCCTGGTGCCACGTCTGCGCCGTATCGTGCGTCAGGTGGCCGGTGAGCTGGGCAAGCAGGTCGAATTCATCGTCGGCAACGCCGAAGGGGAAATGGACCGCACCGTACTCGAACGCATCGTCGCGCCGCTGGAGCACATGCTGCGCAACGCCGTCGACCATGGCATCGAGATGACAGAGGCGCGCCGCGCTGCCGGCAAGTCGGACACCGGCACCATTCGCCTCAATCTGGGCCGTGAGGGTGGCGACATCGTTCTCACCCTGGAAGATGACGGTGGTGGTATCCGTCTGGAGGCCGTGCGCCGCAAGGCCATCGAACGTGGTCTGATGGATGCCGACAGCGACCTGAGCGATCACGAGGTGTTGCAGTTCATCCTCGAGGCCGGTTTCTCCACCGCCGAGAAAGTCACGCAGATTTCCGGGCGCGGCGTCGGCATGGACGTGGTGCATTCGGAGGTCAAGCAGCTCGGTGGCTCGATGAGCATCGACTCGACGGTCGGCCAGGGCACCCGCTTCACCATTCGCCTGCCGTTCACCGTGTCGGTCAACCGCGCACTGATGGTGTACTCCGGCGAAGACCTCTACGCCATCCCATTGAACACGATCGAAGGTATCGTGCGCGTCTCGCCCTATGAGCTGGAGGCCTACTATGCCCCCGATGCGCCGCGCTTCGAATATGCCGGGCAGGCTTACGAGCTGAAGTACCTGGGCGACCTGCTGAACAATGGCCAGCAACCCAAGCTGGTGGGGCAGAGTCTGCCGCTGCCGGTGATTCTGGTGCGCTCCAGCGAGCACGCCGTGGCGGTGCAGGTGGACAGCCTGGCCGGCTCGCGCGAGATCGTGGTGAAGAGCCTTGGTCCGCAGTTCGCCGGGGTGCACGGTATTTCCGGGGCGACCATCCTTGGTGACGGTCGCGTGGTGGTGATTCTCGACCTGCTGGCAACCATTCGTGTGCTGCATGCGCACCTGCAGAGCCAGCTGATGCCGCGTCTGGCTTCGCGTCAGGCTGCCGTCAACGAGGACGTGGAGATCGACCGTCCGACCCTGGTCATGGTGGTGGACGATTCGGTCACCGTGCGTAAGGTCACCAGCCGTCTGCTCGAACGTAACGGCATGAACGTGGTTACCGCCAAGGACGGGGTGGACGCCATCGCCCAGCTGCAGGAACACAAGCCCGATATCATGCTGCTGGACATCGAGATGCCGCGCATGGACGGCTTCGAGGTAGCCACGCTGGTGCGTCACGACGAGCGCCTGAAGGACCTGCCGATCATCATGATCACCTCGCGTACCGGCGAGAAGCACCGCGATCGAGCCATGGCCATCGGCGTCAACCAGTACCTCGGCAAGCCCTATCAGGAGTCCTTGCTGCTCGACACCATTGCACAGTTGGTGGATAGCCACCGGGTCAAACGGACATGACAGACAAATCCTCCGCGCGTATCGCTGTAATCGCCGACACCTCGCTGCAGCGCCATGTGCTGCAGCAGGCATTGGCCGGTGGCGGCTATCAGGTGGTGCTCAACAGCGATCCGGCGCGACTCGACGAGGAAGCGCTGGCGGCCTGCGACACCGACCTGTGGCTGGTGGACCTGGCGCAGTCGGAAGATTCGCCGTTGGTCGACAGCCTGCTGGAGCGCGCCAGCGCCCCGGTGCTGTTCGGCGAGGGCCATGCACCCGAACGTCACTCGGAAAACTACCCGCGTTGGGAGCGCAGTCTGTTCGGCAAACTCAAGCGCCTGGTCGGCGACCCGACCCAGGCGGTCGGGCCGAGCCTGCAGGCATTGCTCGACGAGGCGCAGCGTCCAGCGCGTCTGGAACTGCCGCAAGCACTGGCCAATACCCCGCTGAAAGCGGGCGAACCGGCACGCCAGGTCTGGCTGCTGGCGGCCTCGCTGGGTGGCCCGGCGGCGGTCAAGGCCTTCCTCGATGCGCTGCCGGGTGGTCTGCCCATCGGCTTCATCTATGCGCAACACATCGATGCCAGTTTCGAGGCGGCACTGCCGCAGGCGGTCGGTCGCCACAGCCAGTGGCATGTCAACACGGCGCGCCATGGCGACCCGGTGCGTTGCGGCGAGGTGGTGGTGGTACCGATCAGCAATGAACTGGGTTTTGCCGAAGACGGCGCGATGCAGATCGCCGAGCGCGCCTGGCCGGAGCCCTACAGCCCTTCCATCGATCAGATGATGCTCAACCTGGCGCAGCAGTTCGGTGCCCAGTGTGGCGTCATCGTGTTCAGCGGCATGGGTAGCGACGGCAGTGCCGCCGCTGCTTACGTCAAACGCCAGGGCGGGGTGATCTGGACCCAGCGCGCCGAAAGCTGCGCCAGCCCGAGCATGCCGGACAGCCTGCGCGAGGGCGGCTACAGCAGCTTCAGCGCCGACCCGCGCGAGCTGGCCGTGGCCCTAGTCAATCACCTCGCCGAACATTGCAGTTGAGGACGTTTCAATGAGCCAAGCCGTCGCCACCCAGAACAGCGCTGCCGGTCTCACCGGCCTGCTGGTACCCCTGGCCGACCGCACCTTGCTGCTGCCCAACGTGGCGGTGGCCGAGCTGATTCCCTATCGCGCCCCGCAGGTCAGCGAAGGCATGCCCGAGTGGTTTCTCGGCCAGATCGCCTGGCGTGATCTGCGCTTGCCGCTGCTGTCCTTCGAGGCTGCCAGCGGTGGTCAGGCGCAGGTCGCCAGCGGCGCACGCGTGGCGGTGATCAACGCCCTCGGTGGCCGGCCCAAGGTCAAGTTCATCGCCCTGCTGGTGCAGGGTATTCCACGCTCGCTGAAGGTTGGCAGCGACCTGCCGGCGGCCGATGTCGAACTGGCGCCGCTGGAGCTGGGCGCAGCGCGCGTTGGTGAAGATGTGGTGCGTATTCCGGATCTGGCGGCGCTGGAGCAACTGCTCGCCGATGCCGGCCTGATCTGACGTAATCCTGCGCTCAGGCGAGCGCCCATGAAAAAGCCCCGGCATTGCCGGGGCTTTTTCGTTACTGCGGTGAGCTGATCAGCGCTGCGGTTGCTGCGCTTCGGCCTTCTCGGCAGACAGGTTGTCTTCGGAGGTATGGCCGCTCCAGTAGTCGGCATTGGTGATGCCGAGCTTCTCTGGATGGAAGACCGGATCCTTGCCTTCGTCCTGCTGCTGCTCGTAGTCCTTCAGGCACTTGTAGGCGACCTTGTGCATGAGCAGGATGGCGATGATGTTCAGCCAGGCCATCAGGCCCACGCCGAGGTCACCCAGATCCCAGGCGAAGGTAGCGGTGTGCACGGTGCCGTAGACGGTAGCCGCGATGATGCCGAACTTCAGCAGCAGGGTGAGGATGGGGCGCTTCACCTTGCGGTTGATGTAGGCAATGTTGGTCTCGGCGATGTAGTAGTACGCCAGGATGGTGGTGAAGGCGAAGAAGAACAGGGCGATGGCGACGAAGGCATTGCCGAAGCCGGGCATCATGTTCTCCATCGCGGTCTGCACGTAGCCCGGACCGGCGGCGACGCCAGCGATACCGGTGAACATCGCGCTGCCATCAGGTGCCTGCACGTTGTACTGGCCGGTGATCAGCAGCATGAAGGCAGTGGCGGAGCAGACGAACAGGGTGTCGATGTAAACCGAGAAGCCCTGGACCAGGCCCTGCTTGGCCGGGTGGCTGACGGCAGCGGCGGACGACGCGTGCGGACCAGTACCCTGGCCGGCTTCGTTGGAGTACACGCCACGCTTGACGCCCCACTGGATGGCCATGCCGACGATGGCGCCGAAACCGGCCTCGAGGCCGAAGGCGCTCTTGACGATCAGCATCACCACTTCCGGCAGCTTGCCGATGTTCAGCAGGATGATCACCAGCGCCACCAGGATGTAGCCCAGCGCCATGAAGGGTACGACCACCTGGGTGAAGTGGGCGATACGCTTGACGCCACCGAAGATGATCAGACCGATCAGCACGGCCAGTACCGCGGCGGTGACGTTCGGGTCGATGCCGAAGGCGGTGTTGACGCTGGAGGCGATGGAGTTGGCCTGTACGCCCGGCAGCAGCAAGCCGCAGGCGAACACGGTGACCACGGCGAACAGCCAGGCGTACCACTTCAGACCCAGGCCCTTCTCGATGTAGAAGGCCGGGCCGCCGCGGTATTCACCGTTGAGCTTTTCCTTGTACACCTGACCGAGGGTGGATTCGACGAATGCCGAGCTGGCGCCGAGGAAGGCCACCATCCACATCCAGAACACGGCACCCGGACCACCAAAGGTGATCGCGGTGGCCACACCGGCGATGTTGCCGGTACCGACGCGACCGGCGAGGGTCATGGTCAGGGCCTGGAAGGAGGTGATGCCATGTTCATCGGTCTTGCCGGTGAACATCAGGCGAATCATTTCTTTGAAGTGGCGAACCTGGAGGAAGCGGCCGCGCAGGGAGAAGTAGAGACCAACGCCGAGACATAGATAGATCAGCGCCGGGCTCCAGACCAGACCGTTTAGGGTCGAGACCAGTTCGTTCATGCAATGCTCCTGGGCATGCGGCCGCCTTTTGGGCGGTGCCGAGGCCCGTTGTTTGTTATTGGAAGAGAACGACGCTGCGGGGCGCCGGCCTCGGCCGCGCGCAGGTTGCTGGTGAGCGGGTCGCGCGTGCGGCGCGCAGAGCATGACAAAGACTGCCGGTCTTGCAATCTCTTGAGGTCACAATTTGTTACGTCAAGGCGACATTTTGCGCTTACAGATCGCCCCACAACTGCTGGGCGACACTCAGGGCGACCACCGGGGCGGTTTCCGTGCGCAAAACGCGTGGTCCGAGGCGGGCGGCGTGGAAGCCGGCGCCCTTGGCCTGGTCGACTTCGGCGTCGCTCAGGCCGCCTTCCGGGCCGATCAAAAAAGCCAGGGTACGTGGTGGAGTATGGCCAACCCAGGGCTCGGCGATCGGGTGCAGCACCAGCTTCAGATCGGCGTCGATCTGTTGCAGCCAGGCGTCCAGCTCCAGCGGCGCATGGATCACCGGCAGCACCGAACGGCCGCACTGCTCGCAGGCGCTGATCGCCACCTGGCGCCAGTGGGCCATGCGCTTGTCGGCACGCTCGTCCTTCAGCCGCACCTCGCAGCGCGCGGAGACGATCGGGGTGATTTCGCTGGCGCCGAGCTCGGTGGCCTTCTGAATCGCCCAGTCCATGCGCTCGCCGCGCGACAGACCTTGGCCCAGATGGATGCGCAGCGGTGATTCGCTCAGCCCGGCGAAGGATTCGCGCAGCTCGACGCGCACGCTCTTCTTGCCGACCTCGATCAGTTCGCCGAGGTACTCCTGGCCGCTGCCGTCGAACAGCTGCACGGCGTCGCCCGCCGCATGGCGCAGCACGCGGCCGATGTAGTGGGCCTGGGCCTCGGGCAGTTCATGCTGGCCGAGAGAGAGCGGGGCGTCGATAAAGAAACGGGATAGGCGCATAGGTCTTCAGGCTACAGGCGGCAGGCTTTAGGCGCGCAGTCTACCGCCTGCAGCGTGCGGCCTGAAGCCTGTGGCCGCTTCAGCCCGGATCGCGATGGTCCGGGTAGTGGCTGTTATCTACCGCCACGCTGACCGACTCTCGGGTGGCGATATTGATGCCTTCGCTGGCCACCTCGGCGAGGAAATCGATCTCCTCTGGAGTGATCACGTAAGGCGGCAGGAAGTACACCACGCTGCCCAGCGGTCGCAGCAGCGCACCGCGTTCCAGTGCGTGCTGGTACACACGCAGGCCGCGCCGCTCCTGCCAGGGGTAGGCGGTCTTGCTCGCCTTGTCGGCGACCATCTCGATGGCCAGGGCCATGCCGGTCTGGCGCACTTCGGCGACATGCGGGTGATCGGCCAAGTGCGCAGTGGCGCTGGCCATACGTGCCGCCAGGGCCTTGTTGCGTTCGATCACATCGTCATCGCGGAAGATGTCCAGCGTCGCCAGGGCGGCGGCGCAGGCCAGCGGATTGCCGGTGTAGGTGTGCGAGTGGAGGAAGGCGCGCAGGGTGGCGTAGTCATCGTAGAACGCGCCATAAACGTCATCGGTGGTCAGCACCGCCGCCATCGGCAGGTAGCCACCGGTCAGTGCCTTGGACAGCACGAGGAAGTCCGGGGTGATACCGGCCTGCTCGCAGGCGAACATCGTGCCGGTGCGGCCGAAGCCAACGGCGATCTCGTCGTGGATCAGGTGCACGCCGTAGCGGTCGCAGGCCTCGCGCAGCAGCTTGAGGTAGATCGGGTGGTACATGCGCATGCCGCCCGCACCCTGGATCAGCGGCTCGACGATCACCGCGGCCACTTCATGGTGATGCTCGGCCAGGGTGCGCTCCATATGAGCGAACATGACGCGCGAGTGTTCTTCCCAGCTCACCCCCTCGGGACGCAGGTAGCAGTCCGGGCTGGGCACCTTGATGGTGTCGAGTAGCAGCGCCTTGTAGGTATCGGTGAACAGCGCCACGTCGCCCACCGACATCGCCGCTACGGTTTCGCCGTGATAACTGTTGGTGAGGGTGACGAAGCGCTTCTTGCCGGCCTGACCGTTGTTGAGCCAGTAGTGGAAGCTCATCTTCAGTGCCACCTCGATGCCCGAGGAGCCGTTGTCGGCGTAGAACACCTTGTTCAGTCCGGGCGGAGTGATCTGCACCAGGCGCTCGGACAGTTCGATGACCGGCTGATGGGTGAAGCCGGCGAGCATGACGTGCTCGAGGCTCTCCAGTTGTTCGCGGATGCGCGCGTTGATGCGCGGGTTGGCGTGGCCGAAGACGTTCACCCACCAGGAGCTGACCGCGTCCAGGTAGCGCTTGCCGTCGAAGTCTTCCAGCCACACGCCGGAGGCTTTGCGGATCGCCACCAGGGGCAGGCGCTCATGATCCTTCATCTGGGTGCAGGGGTGCCACAACACGTCGAGATCGCGTTGCATCCAGTGGTCGTTCAGGCTCATGCGAAATCTCCCAGGGTTCGGCGGCACAGCCTACCAGAAGCCACCAGTGAGGCGTGCTCGCTGCCGCTGGTCTGGTGCCATGCACCGTCCGTTCTGCTGCCGATGAACTCTGCAACGAGCGCGTTGAACTAAACTGGTCAGCGCAAGGAAGTCGAAATGAAACATCGCATTTCTCGATATTTCATAGCGAAATTTTCCGCTTTAAATCGATATATTTGCCGTTAGTCTTGCTCGGAATCTGGATTAGGAAAGCCCCCATGCAATGGCGCAACACCTCTGCTCGTTATGGTCTGGTCAGCGTGCTGCTGCACTGGCTGGTCGCACTGGCCGTATTCGGCCTGTTTGGCCTTGGCTTCTGGATGGTGGGGCTCAGCTATTACGATCCGTGGCGGCAGAGCGCACCGGATCTGCACAAGAGCATTGGCATCCTGCTGTTTGCCGTCATGCTGCTGCGGGTGCTGTGGCGTTTGCTCAATCCGGCGCCGGCTGCGCTGGCCAGCCACGGCCAGTTCACCCGCCTGGCGTCCAGGTTGGGGCATGGCGTGCTCTATCTCGGCCTGTTCGGCGTGATGATCTCCGGCTATCTGATCTCGACCGCCGATGGCCGTGGCATCGACGTATTCGGGCTGTTCAGTGTGCCGGCAACCCTGACCGGTATCCCGCAGCAGGAAGACATCGCCGGCGCCATCCACGAATACCTGGCCTGGGGACTGGTGATCTTCGCCGTCTTGCATGGCCTGGCCGCACTCAAACACCATTTCATCGACCGCGATAGCACCCTGCTGCGGATGTTCGGGCGCTGACGCATTTCATAACCGGGCCAAGGCCCATCTAGATCGACAACCTCGCAAGGAGAACACCCATGTTGAAGAATGCCCTCGCTGCACTGGTTCTGGGTTCCGCGCTGATCGGCGGCCAGGCCATGGCGGCCGACTACGCCATCGACAAGCAAGGCCAGCATGCCTTCGTCAACTTCAAGATCAGCCACCTGGGTTACAGCTGGCTGTACGGCACCTTCAAGGACTTCGACGGCACGTTCAGCTTCGATGCCGCCAACCCCGAGGCGAGCAAGGTCAACGTGACCCTGAAGACCGCCAGCGTCGACACCAACCACGCCGAGCGTGACAAGCACATCCGCAGTGCCGACTTCCTCAACGTCAGCAAGCACGACACCGCGACCTTCGAGTCCACTTCGGTCAAATCCACTGGCGAAGGCACCGCTGACGTCACCGGTAACCTGACTCTCAATGGCGTGACCAAGCCGGTGGTGATCGCGGCCAAGTTCATCGGCGAAGGCAAGGACCCATGGGGCGGCTACCGTGCCGGCTTCGAAGGCACTACCACCCTGAAGCTGAAAGACTTCGACATTTCCATGGATCTCGGCCCGGCTTCGGAAAGTGTCGAGCTGATCATCTCGATCGAAGGCATCCGCAAGTAAGGAGAGCGGCCGCTAGCGGCCACCGGATGTGCCCGCATGTTCAGCCTGCGGCAATAACGAAAACGCCACCCCATGGGGTGGCGTTTTCGTTGGCGCGGCAGCTTACTCTTCGCGGTTACGCGTCAGCAGTGCCGGCTTCTCGCCACGCGGGCGGGTGCTGTTGCTCAGCTCGTCAAGTTGCTCGGCGCTGGGGAAGCGATCCAGGCGCGAGCCCTTGTGCATGATGATCGGCTGCTTTTCGCGCGGGTTGCGCACGGCTGCTTCGGTGCGGGGCAGCTCGTCGCGGTCCAGCGAGGTAATGCGACCATCATGCGCCGGTCGGCCACGGCCACCGCCAGTGCGGCCCTGGCCACCCTGGCGACGATTCTTGCCTGGCGTGGCCGGGGTGCCGGCGGCATTGCTGCGCGGCTGCCGGTTGCTGCTCTTGGCTTTCTGGCTCTGACCCTGAGCGGCGCCATTGTCCGCAGCGGCAGCGCCTGGGCGGCGACCACGGCCTTGCGGCTTGTTCTGTACCGGCACATAGTCGGCACGGTTGCCGAAATTGTCGATCTCGTCGTCGAGGAACTCTTCCGGATCACGATCCGGAGGCAAGGGTGGAATGGCCGGGGCGGCGCCACGGCTCTGGTTGCGCGGTTGCTGACCACGGCGATTCTGACCCTGACCCTGACCCTGACCCTGACCCTGACCCTGACCCTGACCCTGCTGCTGCGGCTTGGCTTTCTGCTCCTTGCCGCTGTCCTTGCCCTTGTCTCGACGACCACCGTTGTTGCGCTCGCGCTGGGGCTTGTCGGCGCCTTCGGCTTTGGCCTTTTTCGGCCCGGCATTGCGCGGCTGACGTGGTTCGCGCACTTCCGGACGTTCCGCTTCCACGGTGCTGGCATCGAATCCCAGCAGATCGCCATCGGGGATCTTCTGCTTGGTCATGCGCTCGATGCTCTTGAGCAGCTTCTCTTCGTCCGGCGCCACCAGCGAGATGGCTTCGCCGCTACGGCCGGCACGACCGGTGCGGCCGATACGGTGAACGTAGTCTTCCTCGACGTTGGGTAGCTCGAAGTTGACCACGTGCGGCAGTTGGTCGATATCCAGGCCGCGGGCGGCGATATCGGTGGCCACCAGGATGCGCACCTTGTTCGCCTTGAAGTCGGCCAGCGCCTTGGTGCGGGCGTTCTGGCTTTTGTTACCGTGAATCGCGGCAGCCGGCAGGCCGTGTTTCTCGAGGTATTCGGCGAGGCGGTTGGCGCCGTGCTTGGTGCGGGTGAATACCAGCACCTGTTCCCAGGCGCCCTGGGTGATCAGGTGAGCGAGCAGGGCGCGCTTGTGGCTGGCGGCCAGGCGGAAGACGCGTTGTTCGATACGCTCGACCGTAGTGTTCGGCGGCGTCACCTCGATGCGCTCGGGGTTGTGCAGCAACTTGCCGGCGAGGTCGGTGATGTCCTTGGAGAAGGTGGCCGAGAACAGCAGGTTCTGGCGTTTGGCTGGCAGCTTGGCCAGCACCTTCTTGACGTCGTGGATGAAGCCCATGTCGAGCATGCGGTCGGCTTCATCGAGCACGAGAATTTCCACATGCGACAGGTCGATGGCTTTCTGGTTGGCCAGGTCGAGAAGGCGTCCGGGGCAGGCGACGAGCACATCGACGCCCTTGGCCAGCGCCTGAACCTGCGGGTTCATGCCAACGCCGCCGAAGATGCAGGCGCTGACGAATTTCAGGTCACGGGCATACAGCTTGAAGCTGTCATGCACCTGGGCGGCCAGCTCGCGGGTCGGTGTCAGCACCAGTACGCGCGGTTGTTTCGGGCCGTGGCGCTGTTCGCGATCCGGGTGACCGTCCGGGAACAGGCGCTCGAGAATGGGCAGGGCGAAACCGCCCGTCTTACCAGTACCCGTCTGAGCCGCCACCATCAGATCGCGACCTTGCAACACGGCGGGAATGGCCCGCTGTTGCACCGGAGTGGGCTGGGTGTAGCCGGCGGACTCGACCGCACGGACTAGAGCCTCGGAGAGACCGAGGGAGGCAAAGGACATGAGCAATCCTGTACTAAGTGAGGGCGTGGCCCTGGGGGTGTAGAGCCTGGCTTGAATCACACGTGGGGGGCGTGATCCCGTCCGGTACTGCTGGCTTTAGAGCACCAGCATCCGGGCGCAAGCCTGGCGGGAAGCCTCGAGTATAACAGAGCTGAGGCCTTGCGCAGCTACCAGCCTGTCGGTTGGTTCACGGCCTGAGTCGATCGGGGTTGGCGTAGCGCCGCTGCAGCTGGGCATAGGCTGGTTCGCGCTTGAAGCGGCGCAGTTCGTCAGCGAAGTCCCTGGCCAGGCTAGCCAGGGCAGGGTCGTGACGCAGCGCGAGGTATAGACGGTCGTGGCCGACCGCCTTGCGGTTGTAGTCGACCTGCTGTTGCAAGCCCATCTGGGTGGTCAGGTAGAGGCCGGCGCGACGGTCATTGATGACCAGGTCGACGCGGTGGCGGATCAGCTTGCCCAGATTGGCCTCGTGAGTCGGAGCCACTTCGCGACTGAACAAGGGCGAATTGCGGAAGGTTTCGTCGTTGTACCAGTAGCCTGGCGAGATGCCGATCACCAGGTCGCGCAGGTCTTCCAGGCTGTCATAGGGGTAGGGGCGGTTACGTGCGTA
This sequence comes from Ectopseudomonas oleovorans, assembly GCF_029845265.1. Lineage (NCBI taxonomy): Bacteria > Pseudomonadati > Pseudomonadota > Gammaproteobacteria > Pseudomonadales > Pseudomonadaceae > Ectopseudomonas > Ectopseudomonas oleovorans. The sequence continues at coordinate 79,233 of NZ_JAOCLK010000008.1, read as the reverse complement.
GAACAGTACCAGTTCGACGTCGCTCAGCGGCTCTTCGACGAAGAGCATGCTCGCTTCGCGCTCGGGCAGGTGGAAAATATCCAGTATGCCGTCTGCATTGCCTTGTTCCAGCTCCAGCAGGCAGCGCTTCCACGGCAGGAACTGCAGGTCCAGCTTTACCCCAAGGCGCTGCAGTACCTCGCGGGTGAGCTCGTAGTCGAGACCAGCGGCCTGGCCGTCTTCCTCGTAGACGTAGGGTGCCCAGGCATCTGTGACCAGGCGCAGCGTTTCGCCGCGGGCGGCGAAGGCGCAACAGCACAGTAAAAGCGTGGCGATAATCTGGCGCTGGAATAATGGCATGGTGCCAGGTTAGCGATTTTGCGGGTGCCGTGAAAGTGCGTCTTGCGCAGCTTCAGTCGACTATCCGATAGCAGGGCTCATAGGCACTGCCGCCCGGCAGCTTCATGCGGTGCTGCTCGACGAAGGCCTGCAGCAGGCGATCCAGCGGGCGCATGATGGTGGTTTCACCGCGAATCTCGTAGGGGCCGTGCTCCTCGATCAGGCGGATGCCGTTCTCCTTGACGTTGCCGGCGACGATGCCGGAAAAGGCCCGACGCAGGTTGGCGGCCAACTGATGCAATGGCTGCTCGCGGGTGAGGTTGAGGCCGGCCATGGCTTCATGGGTCGGCTCGAACGGGTGCTGGAAGCTCTCGTCGATCTTCAGCAGCCAGTTGAAGTGGAAGGCGTCGTTGCGCTCGCGGCGGAACTGGCGCACGGCCTTGATGCCGGCGGCCATCTCGCGGGCAACTTTGGCCGGGGCGTTGACGATCATGCGGTAGCGCTGCTGGGCGGCCTCACCGAGGGTCGCTCCGATGAAATCATGCAACTGCTGCAGATACGGTTCGGCGCTCTTCGGGCCGGTAAGGATGACCGGGAAGGGCAGGTCCTGGTTGTCCGGGTGGATGAGGATACCCAGCAGGTAGAGGAACTCCTCGGCAGTGCCGGCGCCGCCGGGGAAGATGATGATGCCGTGGCCGACGCGGACGAAGGCTTCCAGGCGCTTCTCGATGTCCGGCAGGATCACCAGCTCGTTGACGATCGGATTCGGCGCTTCGGCAGCGATGATGCCGGGTTCGGTCAGGCCCAGGTAGCGGCCCTTGAGGTTGCGCTGCTTGGCGTGGCTGATGGTGGCACCCTTCATCGGCCCCTTCATCACGCCCGGGCCGCAGCCGGTGCAGATGTCCAGGCCGCGCAGGCCGAGCTCGTGGCCGACCTTCTTGGTGTACTTGTATTCCTCGGTGCTGATCGAGTGGCCGCCCCAGCACACCACTATCTTCGGCTCCACGCCACTGCGCAGGGTCTGGGCGTTGCGCAGCAGGTGGAAAACGTAATCGGTGATGCCTTCGGAGCTGTCCAGGTCAATGCGCTTGTTCTCCAGCTCGCTCTGCGTGTAGACGATGTCGCGCAGGGCGCTGAACAGCATCTCGTGGGTGCTGGTGATCATCTCGCCATCGACGAAGGCGTCGGCCGGCGCGTTGATCAGCTCCAGGCGGATGCCGCGATCCTGCTGGTGAATCTTCACTTCGAAGTCCGGGTAGGCCTCGAGGATGGTCTTGGCGTTGTCGCTGTGCGAGCCGGTGTTGAGGATCGCCAATGCGCACTGGCGGAACAGGTGATAAACGCTACCGGAGCCGGTTTCGCGCAGTTGCTGCACTTCGCGCTGCGAGAGGGTTTCCAGGCTGCCCTTGGGGCTGACTGAGGCGTTGATCTTGGTGCGTTTGAGCATGAGGGGCGATCCTTCTGCGGCAAGGCGGGAGGGCGAAGCGAGCAGGCTGCCCCAGGGTGGGCAGCCTGTGAGTAAGCGGTCTGCTAACGCGACAGCTTGAGATTGTTCCAGATGGCCAGGCTGGGACCGGCCAGGTTCATGCTGTAGAAGTGCAGGCCGGGCGCGCCGTCTTGCAGCAGGCGCTCGCACATCTCGGTGATGACCTGTTCGCCGAAGGCGCGAATGCTGTCGGCGTCGTCGCCGTAGGCTTCCAGTTGCTTGCGTACCCAGCGTGGGATTTCCGCACCGCAGGCGTCGGAGAAGCGCGCCAGCTTGCTGTAGTTGGTGATCGGCATGATGCCCGGCACCACCGGAATGTCCACGCCCAGTTTCTGCACGCGCTCGACGAAGTAGAAGTAGCTGTCGGCGTTGAAGAAGTATTGGGTGATGGCGCTGTCTGCGCCGGCCTTGGCCTTGCGCACGAAGTTGGCGATGTCGTCCTCGAAGTTGCGCGCTTGCGGATGCATCTCCGGGTAGGCGGCGATTTCGATATGGAAGTGGTCACCGGTTTCAGTGCGAATGAACTCGACCAGTTCATTGGCGTAGCGCAGCTCGCCGCTGGCCATGCCCATGCCGGATGGCAGGTCACCACGCAGGGCAACGATGCGCTTGATGCCGGCATTCTTGTACAGGTTCAGCAGCTCGCGCAGTTCGGCCTTGCTGTCACCGACGCAGGACAGGTGCGGGGCGGTGGGCACCTTGATCTCGCCATCGAGCTGCAGCACGGTGTTGAGGGTGCGGTCGCGGGTCGAACCGCCGGCGCCGTAAGTGCAGGAGAAGAAATCGGGGTTGTAGGTCGCCAGCTGGCGCGCCACATCCATCAGTTTTTCATGCCCGGCTTCGGTCTTGGTGGGGAAGAACTCGAAGCTGTAGCGGCGTTCTTGGCTCATAGGGTTTCTAGCCTTGGAGACGTAGGGTGGATGGCGTTTTTCCATCCACCTTGCGGGAAGTCGGCGGTGGATAAGCCAGGGGCTTACCCACCCTACGCATTAGTAGCGGTAAGCGTCCGGCTTGAACGGGCCTTCCACGGTCACGCCGATGTACTCGGCCTGCTGCTTGGTCAACTGGGTGACCACGCCGCCGAAGCCCTTGACCATTTCCAGCGCCACTTCTTCGTCGAGCTTCTTCGGCAGCACTTCGACGGTCAGGCGCTCGGCCTTCTTCTCGGCGGAGAGGTCGGCGAACTTCTGCTCGAACAGGAAGATCTGCGCCAGCACCTGGTTGGCGAACGAGCCGTCCATGATCCGGCTCGGGTGGCCAGTGGCGTTGCCCAGGTTCACCAGACGGCCTTCGGCCAGCAGGATCAGGTAGTCGTCGTTAGTCGGATCGAAGCTGCCGGCACCGGTGCGGTGGATCTTGTGCACCTGCGGCTTGACCTCTTCCCACGCCCAGTTCTTGCGCATAAAGGCGGTGTCGATCTCGTTGTCGAAGTGGCCGATGTTGCACACCACGGCGCGCTTCTTCAGGGCCTTGAGCATACCGGCGTCGCAGACGTTGACGTTGCCGGTGGTGGTGACGATCAGGTCGATCTTGCCCAGCAGAGCAGCGTCGACGCTGGCCTCGGTGCCGTCGTTGATGCCGTTCTTGTACGGCGAAACCAGCTCGAAGCCGTCCATGCAGGCCTGCATGGCGCAGATCGGGTCGATCTCGGAAACCTTGACGATCATGCCTTCCTGACGCAGCGACTGCGCCGAGCCCTTGCCCACGTCACCGTAGCCGATGACCAGCGCCTGCTTGCCCGATAGCAGGTGGTCGGTGCCGCGCTTGATCGCGTCGTTGAGGCTGTGGCGGCAGCCGTACTTGTTGTCGTTCTTGCTCTTGGTGACCGCGTCGTTGACGTTGATCGCCGGGACTTTCAGGGTGCCGGCCTTGAGCATGTCGAGCAGACGGTGCACGCCGGTGGTGGTCTCTTCGGTGATGCCGTGGATGCGCTCGAGCATCTGCGGGTATTTCTTGTGCAGGATCTCGGTCAGGTCACCGCCGTCGTCGAGCACCATGTTGGCATCCCACGGCTTGCCGTCCTTGAGGATGGTTTGCTCGATGCACCACTCGTACTCTTCTTCGGTCTCGCCCTTCCAGGCGAACACCGGGATACCGGCAGCGGCGATGGCGGCAGCGGCCTGATCCTGGGTGGAGAAGATGTTGCAGGAGGACCAGCGTACTTCGGCGCCCAGGGCGGTGAGCGTCTCGATCAGTACGCCGGTCTGGATGGTCATGTGGATGCAGCCGAGGATTTTCGCGCCTTTCAGCGGTTGGCTGGCGGCGTACTTGCGGCGCAGGCCCATCAGTGCCGGCATCTCGGACTCGGCGATGATCAGCTCTTTGCGGCCCCAATCGGCCAGGGAAATGTCGGCGACTTTGAAATCATTGAAAGACATGCAATAGCACTCCATTCGTTGTCTGCGAATGGGCGCCGTTGATGCGTATGGTTAACGCCCCATCCGAGCCTGACAGGTTGCCCTGCTGCAGCGCCCCTCGGACAGGTGGCGGGCACAACCGGAGCGGTGCCGGTTGCGTGAAACCGGCAAATTATAGCCGTGTGCGCGGCGCAGCCCAAGGCTTTCCGTCGCATTTGCCTGGCTATGATCGTCATAGCCAGCGATGCAACGACAAGCGCAGCGCTGCGGGTGCATTATGGGCGCCCAATCTGGTACGGAGGACACTGCATGAATTTCCATACTCGCAAGTGGATCAAGCCCGAGGATCTCAACCCCAACGGCACTCTGTTCGGCGGCAGCCTGCTGAAATGGATCGATGAAGAAGCAGCGATCTACGCCATTGTCCAGCTCGACAATCAGCGCGTGGTGACCAAATTCATTTCCGAGATCAACTTCGTCAGTTCGGCGCGGCAGAGCGACATCATCGAGCTGGGCATCACTGCTACCGAGTTTGGCCGCACCTCCATCACCCTGCGCTGCGAAGTGCGCAACAAGGTGACCCGCAAGAGCATCCTGACCATCGACAAGCTGGTGTTCGTCAATCTGGGCGAGGACGGTCAGCCGCAGCCGCATGGCAAGAGCGCGATCACCTACGCCAGAGATCGCTTCACGGACTGAGCGCCGCTGGCGCGGATGGCTGCGGGCTTGGCCAAAGTACCGGCATCATTGGCGGGTGCGGCCATGGACGATAACTGGGCGCTCGCTCAGGCTTGGCTTCCCGACCTTTCGAGTGAAGCCACACCATGACCCTCGCCTACTGGTGCGTACTGATCGCCATCTTTCTGCCCTACCTGGGCACCGCCACCGCCAAGTTCCTTGGCCCCGGCTACGGACCGCGCGCCAATCAGGATCCGCGCGCGTTCCTGAGTACCCTGGAGGGCTGGCGCAAGCGCGCCAACAACGCCCAGCTCAATGGCTTCGAGGTGACTCCGGCGTTCGCCGCCGCAGTGATCATCGCGCACCAGGCCGGTGGCGCCGAGCAAGCGCTGCTCGACCAGTTGGCCATGGCGTTCATCGTCAGCCGTGTGCTGTATTTCATCTGCTACCTGGCCGACTGGGGCCCTGTTCGCTCGCTGGTGTGGTTCGCCGGGATGGGGCTGATCGCGGCGTTGTTCGTGGTGTCCGCTAGCTGAACACTGGCTGACTGCCGGGCAGGAAAGGCATCCGTTGTGACAAGAGGTCGCTTGGCCCGGCCGGGGTGAGCCGCGATACTGTCGGCCCCTTGTCGCCTGGAAGTCGTGTCGATGACCTTGAAGAAACTCCTGCTGCTCACCTGCATCTGCCTGACCCTGGCTGCTTGTGGTGGGGTCGACCCCAACTCGCCGTTGGGCAAGCGCCAAGCCGCGTTCAAGGAGATGCTCAAGGTCAGCGAAGACCTCGGTGGGATGTTGCGCAATCGTATTCCCTACGACGAAGCCGCATTCATCAGCGGCGCAGCCAAGCTCGAGCGTCTGTCGCACGAGCCCTGGCAGCACTTTCCACAGGTACGTGACGACGAGCGCAGCAAGGCCAATCCCGAGGTCTGGCAGCGCCAGGAGCAATTCCAGAAGATGGCGCGTGGTCTGGAGCAGGCCACCGCCGCACTGGTGCAGGTGACGACCGCGCCGCCGCTACGCCGCTCCGAGCTGGAGCCGGCAGTGCAGGCCATCGAGGACAGTTGCGAGGCCTGCCACAAGGCGTTTCGCGCTTACTGATCGGCGCGCGCTTCGGCCTCGGCCTGCTCCAGTTCGGCGCGCGCCTCGGCCAACTTGGCCTGACGCTTGGCGATCTTTTCCTGATCGCCCTTGCCCATGGCTTCGCGCAGATCCATCTCACGCTCTTGCACTTCCTCACGGGCCTCCTTGACGCTGGCCAGGCGATCACTGTGCAGGGTGGCGTCGTCGCAATTCATTTCCACATTGCCCAGCGCCCTTTGCAATCCATCCAGTTGCTGCGTGTTGCCGTTCTTGCGCGCGGCCTCGATCTTTTCTTCGATGACCTGGCGCTTGGCCGCACAGCCACCGTCGCCGTCTGCAGCGAGGATGGGCGTGGCATTGAGATTGGCGGCCAGCAACAGGCCGAGCAAGGCGGTTTGACGAATCATGGTCTGTCCTCGTGTAGGTCTACTTCGAAGTGACCCTGGTTGCCGCGCGAGGTTCGACTCGAGTGAGTCATCTGCTGACCCGGGTCAACCGCGCGGTGAATTTTCCTGCGGCAGGAAACCGACGGTGCCGGCCTCCTGCAGTTGCGCGCCCAGGCGCTGAACCTCGGGGTGGCTGAAGAACGCCAACAGACGCTCAGCGCTCTTTTGGCTCACGCCGGGTTGCTTCATCCAGTCGGCGTGGCTGCGACCCAGTAGCGTGGCCCAGTCATCCTCCACGCCTAGCTGGATGCCAGGTGGTGCGCCGAGGGCCTGCAGCCATTGCTGCAGTGAGCGCCGCTGGGCCTGGGCGAAGGCCTGCTGCAACTGCGAGGCGCGCCGTTGGCCGATACCTGGCAGTTGCTGCAGGTGTTCGCTGTCGAATTCCAGCCAATCGAGCAGGCCATGCAGTTTCTGCCCCGCCAATAACGTGCTCCAGGTGCCTGGTCCTACGCCGGGCAGGTTCAGCCCCTGTTTGCCGGCGAGCCAGTTCAGGCGTGCCTGGAACTGTTGCTGGCACTCGTCGCTGAGTCGCCAGCAACTCATGGCGTGGTATCGATTAGGGTCAGGTGCCTGCACCGCTGCGCGCTCCTGGCTGCGCCAGATCACCTGGTCGAGTCGCGGAATGGTCAGGCCAGCCAGGCGTATCGCCACCTGATCGCCGGGGCGTATGTCCAGCTTCTCCCAGGTTTGCAGCGAGCCGAGAGCGACCCGGCTGATACGCCGCTCGTCAAGGTCGACCGGCTGCAAGCGCAGGATGGGCGTGATACGTCCGGTGCGGCCGATATTGAAATCCACCGCCTGCACCACTGCCAGAGCCTGGCTGGCGGGGTATTTCCAGGCAATCGCCCAGTGTGGCGCTTCGGCCTGCCAGCGCTCTCCTGGGGGTCGTATGCCTTGGCGTATGACCACACCGTCGCTGGCGAACGATAGCGGCGCATTAAGCCAGTGCTGGCGCCAGCCGCGGGCATCCGCCGTGCTATTGAGTGGCTGGGTGTAATGCAGGCTGTCGCTGAAGCCTAGATTTTGCAGGGCTTTCAGGCGCTCGGGCATGTTCTCAGGGCCGTTCGGCCAGTCCCAGACGAACAGGCCAATGGCGTTGGTTTCCTGCTCATCGAGTGACTGTCGCGCCATCAAGCCTGCCACCTTGCCGCGTGCTCCGGCGCCACCGTCGCGGCTCTGAACATGGTCGTCCAGGCGCCAGTAAAGCTCGCCTTGCAGCACGGCATCTAATGGCTGTTTCAGGTGCTTGGGAATGGCTGGTAGCTGTCTGGCGCGCGCTGTCCAGTCCTGTCCATGGCGTCCATCGCCGCGGCTGATGGCTTGTTTCAGGATGCCGCCCTGGTAGACCAGAGTAACTGCGACACCATCGACCTTGGGCTGAATCCACAGGCTGTCGCGGCTGGCGACCCATTCGGCTACCGCCGCATCGTTCAGCTTGCGCAGGCCGGTTTGTGCCACGGGGTGAGCGAGCTTGCCCGTACTGCCGGCCAACGGTTCCGGCAGGTCAACGAGCGCGTTCGGGAAGCACTGATGCCAGGATTGCAGGCGCTCACGGGCTTGATCGTAAAGTTCATCGGCGATCAGCGAGCGACCATGATTGTGGTAGGCATCATCCCACTCGGCGATCTGCTGGCTAAGGACAGAGAGTTCGCTCTTGGCGCGGTTGGCCGGCCAGTCGGGGCAGGGGGCTGCCTGTGCGGTCAATGGAAAAAGGAGCAGCGCGATCCAGCGTGTCATGGCAAGCGTCCGTGCTTGGGATTGAATTCTCAGCCTAGACGATTTCGCGACGCCTGTCGGGTGAAGGGTGCTTTCACCTACTCCAGCATAGAAAAAGCCCTGCGCAGGCAGAGCGTGTGAAAACGCACTGACGCCAGAAAAATCCAACGCCCCGACTGGTTTGGGGCGTTGGTGTTTTTGATGCTTGGAAATGGAAAGCGGGATTTACCCCAACAGTTCGATCAACCGACGGGCACCCATCACATTGATGGCACGCTTCAGGTTGTAGGCGTTGACTGCCAGGGCCATTTCCGTCCGAGCGCCCTGCAGTTGTCGGAGCAGGAAGCGACCATTACCCAAAATCCATTGCTTCAGGTTGCCAAAGGGATGTTCGACGATGGAGCGGCGCCTGACCATCATCTCTGGATGCACCTGCATCCGCTGATGCATGCGCTCGAATGCGGCCTCATGGACATGCCGAGTCACGTGTCGACGTTTAGCCTTGGTGCAGCGTGATTTCAATGGACAAGCCGTGCAGTCGCCGCGTAAAGCATAAATGCGCTGTAGGCCGTTTACCTGCTTGAGCGGTAACCATTGGCCTGCAGGGCATTGGTACTGGTCGTTTTCTACGTCGTAGCTGAAGGCGCTGCGATCGAATAGCGGCGTGTCGTCGCCCTTGTTATTTATGCCCCGATTCTCCGGCACATAGGCCGTAATCCCAGCATCATCACACGCTTGAAACTGCTCACCATTGGAGTAGCCCGCATCGGCTGTAACCGTCAGCTCTTCCTGCGCCAGGATCGCCTGGGCAGCCTTGGCCATAGGCTCCAGTTGTTGGTTATCGCTGCCGTCCTGAGTGACAGCATGATGCACGATCAGCCCATGCTCGCCATCCACCGCGTTTTGCACGTTATAAGCCACGCGAGCCCCCTGGTGGGTACGCATCATGCGCGCCTCGCTCTCACCCATGACGAACTGCTCCAGCCCCTGTACCTCCATCAACGCCTGGGCTGTCAGGTTATCGGCATGTTGGCTCTCCAGCTGCTGCAGCGCAGCCTTGACCGCACTGCGATCAACCACTTCAGCGGCCTCACTGCGGTCAGCCTCGTCCAGTTAGGCCAGATAACGGCTTATCTGCGCCTCCAGCTTGGCTTGTTGGCGCTTGAGCTTCGTCAGGCTCAGATGCTTGCGTTGCGACGCTACCGCCTGAAACTTGCTGCCATCGATGGCCACGAGTTGCCCGCTGATCAGCCCCACCTGGCGACAGAACTGGACGAATGTGCGGCAGGTCGCCTGAAAAGCAGCGCTGTTGTCCTTGCGAAAATCAGCAATGGTCTTGAAATCCGGTGCCAATCGGCCCAGCAGCCACATCACCTCGACATTGCGTTGGCACTCGGCTTCCAGGCGCCGGGAGGAGCGGATGCGCTGGAAGTAACCGTACTGATAAAGCTTGAGTAGATCCGCTGGATCATAGCCAGGACGTCCAGTCTTGAGTGGTTCGGCCTTGCTGAAACCCAGAGCCTGCAAATCCAGGCGGGCGACATAGGCCTCGATCACCCGTACCAGGTGATCCTCCGGCACCAGCTCCTCCAATGTGGGAGGAAACAGGCTGCTTTGCTGACGACCTTCGCCCTGGATGTAGCCCATAAACGACAATGCCCCCATCGAATGATGGAGGCATTGTCTTCAGCTTGCTCTCAGACTGCTAGGTTTTCACACAGTCTGGCAGGGCAGGGCTTCTCTTGTCGTCGCTGAGCCTTACAGGCCTGCGGCGGCGCGCAGGTCGGCAGCCTTGTCGGTGCGTTCCCAGGTGAAGGTGGTGAAGCTGTCTTCGCCGACGGTCTTGGACTGCGGCGTGCGGCCGAAGTGGCCGTAGGCAGCGGTGTCCTGGTACATCGGGTGCAGCAGGTCGAGCATCTTGGTGATGGCGTAGGGGCGCAGGTCGAACACGTCACGCACCAGTTTGATGATCTTGTCTTCGGCGATCTTGTGGGTGCCGAAGGTATTGATCGAGATGGAGGTCGGCTGGGCCACGCCGATAGCGTAGGACACCTGGATCTCGCAGCGCTCGGCCAGGCCGGCGGCGACGATGTTCTTGGCCACGTAGCGGCCGGCGTAGGCGGCGCTGCGGTCGACCTTGGATGGGTCCTTGCCGGAGAACGCGCCGCCGCCGTGACGGGCCATGCCGCCGTAGGAGTCGACGATGATCTTGCGCCCGGTCAGGCCGCAGTCGCCCACCGGGCCGCCGATGATGAACTGGCCGGTCGGGTTGATGTGGAACTGGGTGTCCTTGTGCAGCAGTTCGGCCGGCAGCACGTGCTTGACGATCAGCTCCATCACGCCGTCGCGCAGGTCGTCGTATTTCACTTCCGGGTTGTGCTGGGTGGACAGCACGACCGCGTCGATGGCCGCGACCTTGCCGTTCTCGTAGCGGCAGGTGACCTGGGACTTGGCATCCGGGCGCAGCCACGGCAGCAGACCAGACTTGCGCGCTTCGGCCTGACGCTCGACCAGGCGGTGCGAGAAGCAGATCGGTGCCGGCATCAGCACGTCGGTTTCGTTGCTGGCGTAGCCGAACATCAGGCCCTGGTCGCCAGCGCCCTGATCTTCCGGCTTGGCGCGGTCGACGCCCTGGTTGATGTCCGGGGACTGCTTGCCAATGATGTTGAGCACGCCGCAGGTGGCGCCGTCGAAGCCGACGTCGCTGCTGGTGTAGCCGATATCGCAGATCACGTCGCGGACGATCTGCTCCAGGTCGACCCAGGCGCTGGTGGTCACTTCGCCGGCGACGATGGCCACACCGGTCTTGACCAGGGTTTCCACGGCCACGCGGGCGTGCTTGTCCTGGGTGATGATGGCGTCGAGCACCGCATCGGAGATCTGGTCGGCGATCTTGTCCGGATGCCCTTCGGACACGGACTCGGAGGTAAACAGGGAATACTCGCTCATCTATCGGTTCCTTTCTTGCCGGAGGCTGAAGGCGCTGTGCGCATCGGGTTTGGCAAAGTGCCGTAATTGAATCTGAAAGCCGTTTTTCAGGCCTATGTAGAGGCTTTCGCCGGGCGTCAGGCCGGCGGCCGTCGCCCAGCGCGCCAGGTCTTCCTGTTCGAAGCCGAGCCATAGATCGCCGCAGGCTTCGCGTGCCCAGCTCTGGTCGTGGCTGCACAGCTCGCTGAGCAGCAGGCTGCCGCCGGGTGCGACCAGGGCGGCCAGTTTGCGAAAGGCCTCGGCCGGCGTGGCGAAGTGGTGCAGTACCATGTTCAGTACCACGCAGTCGGCAGGCTGCTCTTCATCCTGTAGCGCATCGGCCAGTTTCAGCTCGACGTTGTCCAGGCCCTCGGCGGCGCAGCGCTGGCGCGCCAGTTCGAGCATCGCCGGGCTGTTGTCCAGCGCCGTGACCTGGGCGAAACGACGCGCCAGCTCGGGCAGGAAGGCACCATCGCCAGGCCCGATTTCCAGCGCCGTGGCGTCCGGCGCGAAATGCAGGGCGTCGAGCAGCGCCAGCAGGCTGTCGCGGTACTGCGGCAAACCGGCGATCAGATCCTGCTGGGCCTGGAAGCTGGTGGCCATGCGCGCGAAGAAGTCGCGGCTGATGGTGGCGCGTTGCTGGTGCACGGCGGCGATGCGCGCCTGCACCTCGCCCGCCAGCGGCAGTGCGTCGATCTCTTCCAGCAGCGCCGCATGCAGGCGGCCGCCCGGTAGCGCACGGCGGTAGAAGATCGCGTTGCCTTCGCGGCGGGTGGCCACCAGGCCGGCCTGGGCCAGGACCTTGAGGTGATGGCTCATGCCCGACTGGCCGATGGCGAAGATCTGCGCCAGTTCCAGCACGCCGAACGAATCGTTGCTCAGAGTGCGCAGCACGTTCAGGCGCAGCGGATCGCCGCCGGCCTTGCACAGGGCGGCGAGCTCGTCGCAGGGGTCGAAATCCAACTGGGGTGCGCGCAGGGTCATGGGGGCGCAGTCTAGTCGGTCATTTTTCATACAGCAATACCAATATCAAAAAGTTTTGATATTGGTATTGAGGCTAGCCTGGCGCCTGGCTCAGTTGCAGAAAAGCGGCGGGGGCCGGGCTCAGGCTGGTGCCGAGTCGCCATAGCACATGCAGTTCACGCTCGATCTGCAGGTCCTGCACCGCCAAGCGCTGCAGTTCGCCGCTGGCCAGTTCACGTTCGACCACCCGCTGCGACAGCCAGGCGATGCCTTGGCCGTCGGCGAGCAGGCGCTTGAGCGCTTCGGTGCTGCCGATGGCCATGCCGGCCTGTGGCTCCAGTTCGTGGTCGCGATAGGCCTGCTCGATACTGGCGCGAGCGCCGGATCCGGGTTCGCGCATATACAGCGGGTACGCCTGCAGGTCGCGAGCCTCAAGGCGCTCGGCCCTGGCCAGCGGGTGCAGCGGCGATGCCACCGGAAGCAGGGCGTCGCGCGCCAGCAGGTGATGTGCGTAGTCGGCCTGGACGAACGGGCCTTCGACGAAGCCCAGGCTGATGCGGCCCTCGTCCAGTTGCCGGGTCACGACGTCGGTGTTGCTGACTTCCAGGCTGACGAATATCTGTGGATGCAGGGCGCGAAAACGGGTGAGCAGGGGCGGCAGCAGGTAGGCGCCGAGCGTGGCGCTGGCGCCCAGATGCAGCTCGCCCTGCTCCAGTTGGGCGAAGTCACGCAGGTCGCGTTCGGCGGCGCGCTCCAGGGCGAAGATGCGCCGCGCATAGTCGTGCAGACGCAGACCTCCTTCGGTCAGTTGCACGCCGCGTGGCTGGCGATCGAACAGGCGCAGGTCGAGGCTGGCTTCGAGGTCGCGAATCTCCCGCGTTACGGCAGGCTGGCTGATGTGCAGGCGCTCGGCGCCGGCGCTGATGCTGCCAGCGTCTGCCACGGCCAGAAAGACCTTGAGATGGTGCAGGTTCATGGTTGATGCATAAATGAAAGGTATGTATCGAATGCTGAATATGTATTTTTCATATGGCAAGCCAATTCTTACCCTTGCGCCATCACTCATGTCACGGGACCACCCGACTCATGCCGCGCCCCTTCAGCCGTTTACCCGAGCCCCTGGCTTTCATTCGCCATTTCACTCCCAACTGGTTCGCTGTGACCATGGGCACCGGTGTGCTGGCGTTGGTGATCGCTCATCTGCCCTGGCCTTTGCCGGGATTGTCGATGCTTGCCGAGGGGCTGTGGTTTGTCGCAGTCGGTCTGTTCGCGCTGTTCAGCCTGCTATTTCTGCTGCGCCTGGCGCTGTTTCGCGAAACCATCTGGCCGATGTTGCTGCATCCGGTGCAGTCGATGTTCCTCGGCGCCATTCCCATGGGCCTGGCGGTGCTGATCAAGGGCTTGCTGCTGTTCGGCGTGCCGCGCTGGGGCGAGGGGATTTACGCGCTGGCCCATGCGCTGTGGTGGCTGGATGCAGCGCTGGCGCTGCTTGGCGCGTTGCTGGTGCCCTATCTGATGTTCACCCGCCAGCACCATGCACTGGAAAAACTCACCGCGGTGTGGCTGCTACCTATCGTTGCACCGGAGGTCGCCGCCAGCACGGCAGGCGCGCTGGCGCCGCATCTGGCGGCCGAGGCGGCGCAACAGTTATTGGTGGCCGGCTTCGTGCTCTGGGGATTGTCGCTGTCGCTGGCGTTTTCGCTGATCACGCTGGTGCTGCTGCGCCTGGCCCTGCACAAACTGCCGGATACCGATTTTGCCGCCACCAGCTGGCTACCACTGGGGCCGCTGGCCACCGGTTGCCTGGGGTTGCTGAGCATGGGGCAGGCGGCGCCGCTGGCCTTTGCCGGTACGCCGCTGGTGGGCGCCGCCGAGCTGGCGCGGGATCTCGGTCTGATCGGCGGCCTGGCGCTGTGGGGCGCGGGCTTGTGGTGGCTGGTGATCGCCACGCTGTTCACCCGTCACTACATCCGCGACAACATGCCGTTCAACCTCGGCTGGTGGGGGTTCATCTTTCCGCTGGGGGTGTTCGCCCTGGCCACCTTCGAGCTGCAGGCGGTGACCGGGCTGAGCTTCTTCGCCTTCATCGGTCTGCTGCTGGCGGTGCAACTGGCGGCGGTCTGGACGTTGGTGTTCAGCCGTACGCTCGCCGGCGTCTGGCATGGTGAGTTGTTTCAGGCGCCGTGTCTGGGTGGGCCGGGCAGCCCGGCGGTGAGCGTTCTGAGCGAGCAGGCGGGCTGATTTGCTCTCTACGACCATCTGTCATTGCCCCATGGGGGCTGGCTGGGCGAAAATAGGCGTCGTTTTCGCCCCCTTCATTCAGAAGCAGCCCCGTAGGAGATTTCAGCGATGCCCAGCCGTCGTGAGCGAGCCAATGCCATTCGTGCCCTGAGCATGGATGCCGTGCAGAAAGCCAACAGCGGCCACCCCGGTGCCCCCATGGGCATGGCGGACATCGCCGAAGTGCTGTGGCGCGACTACCTCAAGCACAACCCGCAGAACCCGAACTTCGCCGACCGTGACCGCTTCGTGCTGTCCAACGGCCATGGTTCGATGCTGATCTATTCGCTGCTGCACCTGACCGGCTACGACCTGTCCATCGACGACCTGAAGAACTTCCGTCAGCTGCACAGCAAGACCCCGGGCCACCCGGAATACGGCTACACCCCAGGTGTCGAGACCACCACCGGCCCGCTCGGCCAGGGCATCGCCAACGCCGTCGGTTTCGCCATCGCCGAGAAGGTGCTGGGCGCGCAGTTCAACCGCGAAGGCCACACCATCGTCGACCACAACACCTATGTGTTCCTCGGTGACGGCTGCATGATGGAAGGCATCAGCCATGAAGTCTGCTCGCTGGCCGGCACCCTTGGCCTGGGCAAGCTGATCGCCTTCTACGACGACAACGGCATCTCCATCGACGGCGAGGTCGAGGGCTGGTTCACCGACGACACGCCCAAGCGCTTCGAAGCCTACGGCTGGCAGGTGATTCGCAATGTCGACGGCCACGACGCCGAAGAGATCAAGATGGCCATCGACACCGCGCGCAAGAGCGTGGACCAGCCGACCCTGATCTGCTGCAAGACCACCATCGGTTTTGGTTCGCCGAACAAGCAGGGCAAGGAAGAGTGCCACGGTGCGCCGCTGGGCAACGACGAGATCGCCCTGACCCGTGCTGCCCTGGGCTGGAACCATGGCCCGTTCGAAATCCCCGCCGAGATCTACGCCGAGTGGGACGCCAAGGAAGCCGGCGCTGCCGCCGAAGCCGCCTGGAACGAAAAGTTCGCCGCTTACGCCGCTGCCCATCCCGAGCTGGCTGCCGAGTTCAAGCGCCGTATTGCCGGTGAGCTGCCGGCCGATTTCGCCGAGAAGGCCGCTGCCTATATCAAGGACGTCGCCGAGAAGGGCGAGACCATCGCCAGCCGTAAGGCCAGCCAGAACGCGCTGAATGCCTTCGGTCCGCTGCTGCCGGAGTTCCTTGGCGGTTCGGCCGACCTGGCCGGCTCCAACCTGACCCTGTGGAAGGGCTGCAAGGGCGTATCCGCTGAAGACGCGTCCGGCAACTACATGTTCTACGGCGTGCGCGAGTTCGGCATGAGCGCGATCATGAACGGCATCGCCCTGCACGGCGGCTTCGTGCCGTACGGCGCGACCTTCCTGATCTTCATGGAATACGCGCGCAACGCCGTGCGCATGTCCGCGCTGATGAAGCAGCGTGTGCTGTACGTGTTCACCCACGACTCCATCGGCCTCGGCGAAGACGGCCCGACCCACCAGCCGATCGAGCAACTGGCCAGCCTGCGTGGCACGCCGAACCTCGACACCTGGCGCCCGGCCGATGCCGTGGAGTCCGCCGTGGCCTGGAAATACGCCATCGAGCGCGCCGACGGCCCGAGTGCCCTGGTATTCAGCCGCCAGAACCTGCCGCACCAGCCACGTGATGCCCAGCAGCTTAGTGATATTGAACGTGGCGGTTACGTGCTCAAGGACAGCGCTGGCGAGCCGGAGCTGATCCTGATCGCCACCGGTTCGGAAGTCGGTCTGGCCGTGGCCGCGTACGACAAACTGACCGCCGCCGGGCGCAAGGTGCGCGTGGTGTCGATGCCGTCCACCAGCGTGTTCGACCAGCAGGACGCGGCCTACAAGCAGGACGTGCTGCCGCTGCAGGTCGGTGCGCGCATCGCCATCGAGGCCTCGCACGCCGACTACTGGTACAAGTACGTCGGCCTGGAAGGTCGCATCATCGGCATGACCAGCTTCGGCGAGTCGGCCCCGGCTCCGGCCCTGTTCGAGCACTTCGGCTTCACCGTCGACAACATCGTCGCCACTGCCGAAGAACTGCTGGACGCCTGACCCTTCCGTAGGAGCGAGCTCTGCTCGCGAAGCTGTTTGCCTCGCGCAGGGTTCGCGAGCAGAGCTCGCTCCTACCGGGTTCCTTTTGCCTTGCGAGCGCCTATGTCACGACAACGCCCCTATCGTGTCGCCCTCAACGGTTATGGCCGCATCGGCCGTTGCGTGCTGCGCGCGCTGCACGAGCGTGGCAATTCAGCGAGCCTGGAAATCGTCGCGCTGAACGACCTGGCCGATCAGGCCAGCATCGAATACCTGACCCGCTTCGACTCCACCCACGGGCGCTTTCCCGGCGAGGTGAAGGTCGATGGCGACTGCCTGCATATAAACGGCGATTGCGTGAAGGTGCTGCGCCAGAGCGAGCCTGAGGCCATTGACTGGGCAGCGCTGGACATCGATCTGCTGCTCGAGTGCTCCGGGCAGTACGTCACCCGTGCCGAGGCGCAACGCTTCATCGAAGCCGGTGCGCCGCGCGTGCTGCTGTCGCAGCCGATGGCCAGCGAGGCGGATATCGATGCCACCGTGGTCTACGGCGTCAACCAGGCCTGTCTGTCAGGTGCCGAGCGCCTGGTGTCGAATGCCTCCTGCACCACCAACTGCGGCGTGCCACTGTTGAAACTGCTCGATGAGGTGGTGGGTCTGGAGTACGTCTCCATTACCACCATCCACTCGGCAATGAATGACCAGCCAGTGATCGATGCCTATCACCACGAAGACCTGCGCCGCACGCGCTCGGCCTTCCAGTCGGTGATCCCGGTGTCCACCGGCCTGGCGCGCGGTATCGAGCGCCTGCTGCCGGAGCTGGCCGGGCGTATTCAGGCCAAGGCCATCCGGGTGCCGACGGTCAACGTCTCGTGCCTGGACATCACCCTGCAGACGGCGCGCGATACTTCGGCAGAAGAGATCAACCGCGTGCTGCGTCAGGCGGCGGAGAGTGGCCCGCTCAGGGGGCTGCTGGCCTACACCGAATTGCCGCACGCCAGCTGCGACTTCAACCACGACCCGCACTCGGCCATCGTCGACGGCAGCCAGACCCGCGTGTCCGGCCCGCGCCTGGTCAACCTGCTGGCCTGGTTCGACAACGAGTGGGGGTTTGCCAACCGCATGCTCGATGTCGCCGAACATTTTCTCCTACAAGCCAATCAAGCCAATCCACAAGTGAGCGAGCTAGAGCGAGACAAGGCAAAAACAGGCGAAGAAGCGCAGTTTACGAGGTGTAAATGAGCATTCTGAGCCTGTTTTTAACGCAGTATCGCCGACGCGCAGCCGCTTGTGGTTTGGCGTAACCAGCCCCCGTGAAGGACTGATTTATGACCGTTCTGAAGATGACCGACCTCGACCTCGCTGGTAAGCGCGTGTTGATCCGCGAAGACCTCAACGTCCCGGTGAAGGACGGTGTGGTCAAGAGCGACGCGCGTATCCTCGCCTCCTTGCCGACCATCAAGCTGGCGCTGGAGAAGGGCGCTGCCGTGCTGGTCTGCTCGCACCTGGGTCGCCCGGAAGAGGGCATCTACAGCGAGGAAGACAGCCTGGCGCCGGTCGCCGCCTACCTGAGCAAGGCGCTCGGTCGTGACGTGCCGCTGGTCAAGGACTACCTTGGCGGTGTCGAGGTCAAGCCTGGCGAGCTGGTGCTGCTGGAGAACGTCCGTTTCAACAAGGGCGAAAAGAAGAACACCGACGAACTGGCCCAGCAGTACGCTGCCCTGTGCGACGTGTTCGTGATGGACGCCTTCGGAACCGCTCACCGCGCCCAGGGCTCGACCCATGGCGTGGCCAAGTTCGCCAAGGTCGCCTGCGCCGGCCCGCTGCTGGCTGCCGAGCTGGATGCCCTGGGCAAGGCGCTGGACAAGCCGGCCCGGCCGATGCTGGCCATCGTCGCCGGCTCCAAGGTGTCGACCAAGCTCGACGTGCTTAATTCCCTGGCCGATATCTGCGACTCGCTGATCGTCGGCGGCGGCATCGCCAACACCTTTCTCGCCGCTGCCGGCCTGCCGGTGGGCAAGTCGCTGTACGAGGCCGATCTGGTCGACACCGCCAAGGCCATCGCGGCCAAGGTCAGCGTACCGCTGCCGGTTGACGTGGTGGTGGCCAAGGCCTTCGCCGAAGACGCCGAAGCCACCGTCAAGGCGGTCAAGGACGTGGCTGAAGACGACATGATCCTCGACATCGGCCCGCAGACTGCGGCGATGTTCGCCGAGATGCTCAAGGCTTCGCAGACCATCCTGTGGAACGGCCCGGTCGGCGTGTTCGAATTCGACCAGTTCGGCAACGGCACCAAGGCCCTGGCCCTGGCCATCGCTGAAAGCCCGGCGTTCTCCATCGCCGGCGGCGGCGATACCCTGGCGGCCATCGACAAGTACGGCGTGGCGGACAAGATTTCCTACATTTCCACCGGTGGTGGCGCCTTCCTCGAGTTTGTCGAAGGCAAGGTGCTGCCAGCGGTTGAGGTGCTGGAGCAGCGCGCACAGTGATCGCCAGCTAGGGTGAAGGGAGTCACCCTACGCCGCGGCCGATAAAACCCTGACGTTAACGGGTGGTCTGTAGAAAACCGGATCATCGTACAAGGAATCATGTCATGGACAAGTTAGCCGCTTTGGGCGTGGTTGGTATGTTGCTGGCCGGTTGTGCCGGCGCAGGAAGGGAGGCGGCCTGCGAGGTATTCAGCCCGGCACAGATCGAAACCCCGACCACTCAGGATGATCAGCGTGTCGAGCAAAGCAGTGGTCAACCCACTGGCGCGGCACCGGAACAGCGTTGCTGACGAGGAGAAGCAATGAGCGGAATCAGACTGGCGGGGCTTGCTGTCGCCGCCACGCTGCTGGCGGCCTGCAGCAGTCAGCCGGCGGCGCCGGAGCAATGGAATCGCTGGGTATGCGACAGCCAGACCGAAGTGCTGTGGCGCTTCGCCAACGGCAGCGTCGACCAGGTGGATGTGCGCCTGGGTGGTGACGACATCGTCTATCGTCTGACTCAGGAGCCAGCTGCATCCGGCGCGCTGTACAGCGATGGGCGTCTGTCCTTCCACACCAAGGGTGAGGAAGGTCTGGTCTACTGGACCGCAACAGATGACCTGATCGGCCGTGGCTGCAAGGCTCCGTAACATCCTCGGCGACGCCGAGATGAGAGCTGCGGGCATGCCCCAGCTTCACGAAACTTGAACAACGCCTGCCCCTGCGGCAGGCTTGCACGATTAACGACCTCCAAACCGGGAGACAGAAACACCATGGCACTTATCAGCATGCGCCAGATGCTCGACCACGCCGCCGAATTCGGCTACGGCGTGCCGGCCTTCAACGTCAACAACCTCGAGCAGATGCGCGCCATCATGGAAGCCGCCGACAAGACCGATTCGCCGGTCATCGTCCAGGCCTCCGCTGGTGCCCGCAAGTACGCCGGTGCGCCGTTCTTGCGCCACCTGATCCTGGCTGCCATCGAAGAATTCCCGCACATTCCGGTGTGCATGCACCAGGACCACGGCACCAGCCCTGACGTGTGCCAGCGCTCCATCCAGCTGGGCTTTTCCTCGGTGATGATGGACGGCTCGCTGAAAGAAGACGGCAAGACCCCGGCCGATTACGACTACAACGTCCGCGTAACCCAGCAGACCGTAGCCTTCGCCCACGCCTGCGGCGTGTCCGTGGAAGGCGAGCTGGGTTGCCTGGGCAGCCTGGAAACCGGCATGGCCGGTGAAGAAGACGGCGTCGGCGCCGAAGGCGTGCTCGATCACAGCCAACTGCTGACCGACCCGGAAGAAGCGGCGGCCTTCGTCAAGGCTACCCAGGTCGACGCCCTGGCCATCGCCATCGGCACCAGCCACGGCGCCTACAAGTTCACCAAGCCGCCAACCGGCGACGTGCTCTCCATCGAGCGCATCAAGGAAATCCACAAGCGCATCCCCAACACCCACCTGGTGATGCACGGTTCCTCCTCCGTTCCGCAGGAATGGCTGAAGGTGATCAACGAATTCGGCGGTGACATCAAGGAAACCTACGGTGTGCCGGTCGAGGAAATCGTCGAAGGCATCAAGCACGGCGTGCGCAAGGTCAATATCGACACCGACCTGCGTCTGGCTTCCACCGGTGCGATCCGCCGCATGATGGCCGAGCACCCGAGCGAGTTCGACCCGCGCAAGTTCTTCGCCAAGACCATCGTCGCCATGCGCGACATCTGCATCGCCCGCTACGAAGCCTTCGGCACCGCTGGCAATGCCTCCAAGATCAAGCCGATCTCCCTGGAGGGCATGTACCAGCGCTATGCCAGCGGCGAGCTGAACGCCAAGGTCAACTGAGTCTGATGCGTGACCAGGAGCCCCGCCATGTGCGGGGCTTCTGCTTTTTATGGACGGGGCTCGGCGTGAGCAACGCGGCGAGAGGTAAAACCCTGTAAAACTCCCGCAGCGTGAGGGCAGGCGGGGTGCGCCATAATTCGTGGACTGTCGTTCCGGGAAACTGCCACCCATGTCCAGCAAGCCACGTCTGTTGCTCGCTTTTCTCCTCGCCGTGTTGCTGGCCTCGCTGCTTGCCTCGATCTTCCAGACCCAGACCAATCTGGCTGCCCTGCAGGCCATCGGTGCACCGGTGCCGCTGAGTGTGCGCCTTGGCACCACCGCACTCGACCTGCTCGGGTTTACCCCGACGTTCATCCTGCTCAGCGCCCTGGGCTTTGTCTTTGCCTTACCGCTGGCCGCCTGGCTGGCGCGCCGCATGCCGGCGCTACGGTGGCTAATTTTCGTGCTGGCGGGCGCGGCAGCGATCTGGACGGCGCTGGCGCTGGCCAATGTGCTGGCACCGATGCCGACGCTGATCGCCGCCGACCGCAGCCCGTTCGGCACGCTCGGGCTGATGGCCTGCGGCAGCGTCGGTGCGCTGCTGTTCGGCCTGCTCGGTCGGCGGGTGCGCTACCGGGCGCAGCCAACTTCTTCCGATTCTCTGTGACAAGGCGTTGCCCATGTTGAGAAGTACCCGCGCGCTGATGCTTTGCGGCCTGTTCGTCAGTACGCCGCTGCTGGCCCTGGATTACCGCATCGAAACCTTCAGCGAAGGGCTGGAGAATCCCTGGGCCGTGGCCTTCCTGCCGGACGGACGCATGCTGGTCACCGAGCGTGTCGGGCGCCTGCGCATGATCGAAGCCGACGGCAGTGTCGATCCCAAGCCGGTGGCGGGCCTGCCCGAGGTCTTCATCGCTGCCCAGGCCGGACTGATGGAAGTGGCGCTGGACCCGGACTACAGCGACAACCGCTGGCTTTACCTGACTTACGCGCACGGCTCGCTGGAGGCCAACAACACGCGTCTGGCGCGTGCCCGCCTGGTGGATGACGAACTGCACGACTTCGAAGTGCTGTTCACCGCCCAACCGCTCAAGGCCGGCGCCGCGCATTACGGTGGGCGCATCGCCTTTCTCGCCGACAAGACCCTGGTGCTGACCCTGGGCGACGGTTTCGACTGGCGTGAAGAGGCGCAGAACCCGGCCAACCACCTGGGCAAGATCGTGCGTCTGAACCGTGACGGTAGCGTACCGCAGGACAACCCGCTGCTCGGCCAGGACGGCGCGGCGGCGGAAATCTACAGCCTCGGCCACCGCAACGTGCAGGGCATCTTCTTCGATGTCGAGCACAATCGCCTGTACAGCCACGAGCACGGCCCACGCGGGGGTGATGAACTCAACCTGATCGAGGCCGGCAAAAACTATGGCTGGCCGCTGGCGACCTTCGGTATCGACTACACCGGTGCGCGCGTCAGCCCCTACACCGAGCTGCCGGGGCTGACCGCGCCACTGCTGCACTGGACACCCTCGGTAGCACCGTCGAGCCTGACCCTGTATCGCGGCGAGTTGTTCCCCGAGTGGCAGGACGACCTGTTCGCGGCCACCCTGGCCGAGCGCAGCGTACGCCGCATCCGTGTGCGCGACGGCATGCTGGCCGGTGAGGAAATCCTCTTCGAAGAGTTGGGCGAGCGGATTCGCGATGTGCGCAGTGGGCCGGATGGTGCGCTCTATCTGCTCACCGATAACCCAGAGGGGCGTCTGCTGCGTGTGGTGCCCAGCGAGTAATGCCGCATCCGTTACACTGACGGTCCAGATGAATGTGGGATCGTAGCGTTGAAGTATCTACAGGGTTATCCGGTCGCCTTGCAGCAGCAGGTTCGTCAGCTGATCGCCGATGATCGGCTCGGTGACTACCTGGCACAGCGCTATCCGGGCCGGCATGAAGTGCAGAGCGACAAGGCGCTGTATGGCTACGTGATGGCGCTCAAGCAGGAACACCTGAAGAACGCGCCGGCTATCGACAAGGTGCTCTACGACAATCGCCTCGACCTCACCCACCGCGCGCTGGGCCTGCATACGGCGGTCTCGCGGGTGCAGGGCGGCAAGCTCAAGGCGAAGAAGGAAATTCGCGTTGCCTCGCTGTTTCGCGACGCCGCGCCGGCTTTCTTGCAGATGATCGTGGTGCACGAACTGGCACACCTGAAAGAGAGCGAGCACAACAAGGCCTTCTACAAGCTGTGCGACCACATGTTGCCGGGCTATGCGCAGATCGAATTCGACCTGCGCATGTACCTGACCTGGCGCGAGATGACGGCGGACAACTGAGCAGTCGATGCGCTGACCTGTGAGCTCAGCCGTGCAGGCGCAGGTTGAGCTGATCGACTACTTCTGCCCAGTCGGCGTCTTCGAGAATTTCTTCGCGCAGCAGCGCGGCCTGCGCCGGCGTCCAGAACGGAGCCTCGGACAGTTTGCAGGCATCTGGCAGTGGTGAATGGGTGCTGATGAAGGCGTTGATGCTGGCGGCATCGTCAGGCAGGCCGAGTTGCTTGAACAGGGCTGGCAGGCTGTGGACTGGATTTTCCATGGTATTGGCTCTCGCTAGGCGTGGTGTTCATCGCTAATTACCAACCCTAGCCCAGATAGTTCCGCTTACGTGGCTACCAGCACCTCGAAAATTTGCTGGCGACTCCCTACTGGCAGGCTTATCTCGTCGCCGGGCTTCTTGCCGAGCAGCAATTTCCCGAGCGGTGCGGTATTGCCGAGCACCTGGATGGTCTGGTCGGCCAGTTGCAGTTTCATGCTGGCGCCTGGAGGACCAAGGAACAGCCATTGTTCGTGGCCATCCTCGGCCGCAAGCTGCACCAGCGCGCCGAGCTCGATACCCTGCTCGATATCGAAGGGGCGCGGGCGCAATTGACGCCAGGTGATCAGGGTCTGGCGCAGTTCTTCGACGCGGCGCGCCTGACCGCTGGCCAGGTAGGCGGCCTCCAGGCCCAGGGTGTCGTACTTGTTCTCGGCGACGTTCTCTTCGTGGGTGGCCGCTTCGTGGGCACTGAGGGCGGCGAGGCTGGCCTGTTCGAGGTCGCTCTGCAGATGGCTGAGTACGTCTTGCAGCAGCAGATTCTTGTCCATGGTGTGCTATCGGGTTCGAGTTGATGAAGAGATGACGGCCTGACGCCGATCAGGCAGGGCTTGCAAGGTGGCCTTGTGTAGGAGCCCCGCCCTGGGGCGAAGCTCGCAAGTGCGTGTTGCCCTGATTCGCGGCGGGGCGCCGCTCCTACGCATTGGCTGCGTTGATACTTAACTGGCTGGCACTAGGCTGCGGCCCCTGTTCAAAGGTATTGGGTGGCCAGTTGCACGCGGTTGCGACCTTCGGCCTTGGCCCGGTACATGGCGGCATCAGCCAGGCGAATCAGCATGGTGGCATTGTCGGCGCCGCGGCTAAGGGCGATGCCGATGCTGGCGCCGACGCGAACGGCACGATCTTCCAGGTACATCGGCGTGTCCAGACCTTCCAGCAGACGTTTGGCCAGGTCGTGCGCATCTTCGGCCGATTGCACGCTCTCGCAGATCACCACGAACTCGTCACCGCCGAGGCGCGCAGGCAGATCGGTATCGCGCACGTATTGCCGCAGGCGCTGCGCCACTTCGGCCAGTACCAGATCGCCGTAGCCATGGCCGTGCTGGTCGTTGATCGGCTTGAAACCGTCCAGGTCGATCAGCATCACGGCAAGCAGTTCGTTGCGGCGTTGGCTGCGCGCCAGTGCCTGCTCCAGGTGTTGCTGCAGGGCGGTGCGGTTGGCCAGGCCAGTCAGTGGGTCCTGCAGGGCCAGCTCACTGAGGCGCTGATTGGCCTGTTCCAGGGCCTGGGTGCGTTCGGTGACGCGCTTGGCGAGGATCTGCTCGTTGAGCTGCAGCGCGGCTTCGCGTTGGCGCTTGAGCTCGATGAGGCGCGCCGCCAGGGCGAAGGACAGCAGGATCATCTCCAGCCCCGAGCCGATCTGCATGGCGTACAGGGTAAGGAAGTTCGACGGAATCAGGGCGAAGTTGCGTAGCGCCAGCAGCACCGCGCCGGTCAGCAGCATCAGCCAGGCCAGGGCGAACAGGCGAGCGCCGGGCACCCGGTAGCCAATGCAGACGAAGCTGGTCAGCAGCAGCGTCAGAGTGGCGATCAGGCCGGTCAGCGACATCAGCTGCAGCGCGCGCTGCAATGGCAGCAGCACACTGGCCAAGACGGCCGCACCGATGGCGATGGACAGCATCAGCAGGCCCTTGTCCCAGCGTGGCAGCCACTGGCGGGTGTCGAGAAAGCTGCGCGCAAACACCACCGACAGCAGCGCCGCCGTCGTCAGGCTGACCGGCAGCATGCGGTTGCTCCAGGGCGCGGCTTCGGACCACAGATACTGCGCACCAAGACCATTGAGCGACAGCACGCTGAGGGCGAAGGCGAACATGAACAGCACGTAATTGAGGAAAGGCCGCTCGCGCAGGGCGAGAAACAGCAGCAGGTTGTACAGCCCCAGGGCGATCAGCACGCCGAAGTAGATGGCATGCACCAGGTAGCCGTTCTGGCTGTGCTGCTCGAAATCGCGCGAAGACATCAGCGCACCGCTGAGGGTCATGCTGCCGCGCGAGTCGACGCGCAGGTACAGCGTTCGCTGCTCGCCGGGCTGCAGAACGATCTCGAATACCGGGTTGCGATGGCCGACGCTGCGCTGCGCGTAGGGCACGGTGTCGCCGCTGCGCGACTCGCGCACGCCATCGGCGCCGATGTCATACAGACGCACCTCGTCCAGCGAGGCGTAATTCAGTTCCAGGCGCCAGACGCGTGTTTGCTGGGCATCCGATTGCAGCGCCAGGCGCAGCCAGATCACCCCCGGCACATAGCCGAAGCTGAGGTCACGGCGGTTCAACGAGGGCTGGAAAGGGGCATCGGCAGCGCGAACGTCGTCCAGGCTCAGGGCGCTCTGGGGATCGGCGAGAAAGTCGACCAGGCCGTAGAGATCCTGTGCTGCGCTGCTGTCACCCAGACGTGTGCTGGCGAGGGTAATCTGGCTGGCCAAAAGCAGACTGCACACCAGCAGCAGACCCGGCAACGAGACCAGGTAGGCGAGGGTGGTGTGTCGGTTGGCTGGCATGGGCAAGGCCTGGGAGCTAGGCGTCGTCAGATAGTGGCAGAAAGCCCCATGAGCCTGCTAGTGGCGATCCTTCTGCAGATGCGCGGCCAAGGTGCGCAGTGGCGCCAACTGGCGGCAGATCAGCGCCAGTTGCGTCTGCACCAGACGTTGGCGTTCGTCGACGTCGTCGGCAATCTGCTCCAGGCTTTGCGCCAGTGCCTGTTCTTCATCGCTGTGGATGGCCAGCGGCTGCTCGCCGCGCAGGCCGGTGGCGATTTCATCGAGGCTGCTCGCCAGCGCTTCGGCCTGTTCCAGCAATTGTGCCTGGGCCGCCTGCGGCAACTGCTCGCCACGATGGGCGCCGAGCCCGGAGAGATAGCTGAGCAGGGTGTGCGACAGCACCAGAAAGCGAAAGCCGAGGTCGGCGTCCTTACGGAAGTGGCCAGGCTCCATCAGCATGTTGCCGAGGGTGGTGGACAGTGCCGCGTCGGCGTTGTGCGCGTTGCGTCGGGCCAGGCGGTAGCCGAGGTCGTCACGCTTGCCGTGTGCGTACTGGGCGATGATCTGCCGCAGGTAGGCGCTGTTGCAGCTCAGTGTGTTCGCTAGCATGCGCCCCAGGCGTCGACCCTGCCAGTCCGGCAGGATCAGGAACACCGCCAGCCCGGCCAGCATGCCGCCGAGCAGGGTGTCGACCAGGCGCGGCAGGAACAGGCCGTAGCCATCGCCGATCTGGTTGAAGCAGAACAGCACCAGCAGGGTGATAGCCGCCGTGGCCAGGGTGTAGCGCGTGCTGCGTGTGGCGAAGAAGGCGACGCCAGCGACCACGGCGAACAGGGCCTGGATGCGTGGGTCGGGAAACAGTTCGATCAATGCCCAGCCCAACCCCAAGCCGATCAGGGTACCGACGATGCGCTGCACCAGTTTGAGACGCGTGGCGCCGTAGTTCGGCTGACAGACGAACAGGGTGGTCAGCAGAATCCAGTAGCCCTGGGTCGGATGAATCAGGTGTAGCAGGCCGTAACCGGCGGCCAGAGCTATGGACAGGCGCAGCGCGTGGCGAAACAGCAGCGAGGTGGGGGTCAGTTGCTGGCCGATGCGCTCGATCACCTCGCGCAACGAATGCGGCTCGCGGTCCAGCAGGCTGCTGTCCTGCTCATCGGCCAGAGCGTCGGGGTTGCTGGCGTTGCCGAGCAGCAGGTCGAGGCTGGCGAGGTTGCCGGCCAATGCACCGAGCGAGCGCAGTAGTCGGCGCCAGGCCGGGTTGCTCTGCAGGTGCAGGTGATCGAGCGAGGCATGCAGATCTTCCAGGGCCTGGCTGCACAGCTCGCGGTATTCGAAGGGCTGGCGCAACTCGATGGCGCTGCCCAGGCGCTGGCAAGCCTCGCCGTGCAGGCGCAGCAGGCGCTGGCAGCGAAACAGCACATCGCTGTGGAAAAAGGCTTCGGCCAGCTCGTTGTAGGGGTAGTGCGACGAGCTGGCGCGCTCGTGAATGTCCTGGGCAAGGAAGTACAGCTTCAGGTAGCGATTGACCTTCGGCGCCGGTCGACCGCCACCGACCCGGTGCAGAATGATCTCCTTGGCCGCGTTGAGTGCGGAGACCACGCGTCCATTCTGCTGGGCCAGCTCCAGGCGACGTTGTTCCACATCCAGCTGGCGCACGGGTTCGAACAGTGCCGCCTTGAGCTTGAGATACTTGCCCAGTTCGCGAAACAGCCGGGCCAGGGCGAGCTGTACCGGCTGATGGGCGAACAGCGCGTGCCAGATCACCGAGAGCAGGCCGTACCAGGCGGCGCCGGCTACCAGCAGCAGCGGTTCCAGCCACAGGCCGGCGACGCCGCCGCGCTGCTCGACGCCGATCATGCTGTACACCGCGAGAATCAGAGTGCCGGAACCCAGGGTGGCGAAGCGCTCACCGAGTGCGCCGAGCATGGTCAGACAAAAGGCGGAAAAGGCCAGGGCGATGACGAACAACCAGGGATAGGGAAAGAGAAATTCCACCGCATAGGCTGCTGCGCTGAAGCAGGCCAGGGTGACCAGCACCGCGCCGAGGCGGCCTTGCCAGCTGTCGTCGGTCTCGGTCAGGGCGCTGGCGATGATGCCGAGAAACAGCGGGATCAGCCCATGCATCCAGCCCTGCCACCAGCACAGCGCCAGGGCTCCGGCCAGGGCGATGAATACCCGCAGACTGGCGCTGAACTTGTCCAGCGCCCAGAGGTGGCGCAGTGATTGACGGAGGCGAAGGCGGGGCATAGGGAGTCTGGTCGGAAAAGATCTGAGCAGCCTACCGGAACTGGCCAGCCACTGGGTATCTGTCTGCCGGCAATCTGTTTGGCCTGGCGCCTTTCGCAATTTCGTCGTCCGTCTCGCGGATAAATCTGCTCCTGCAGCGAGCAGTACATCCCCTGTAGCACATCCGCCAGCCCTGTCGGGGACCCGCTGGAGCATGGACTATGCTCAATAAAGGCCCTCCGCCACCTGTCCGGTATCACCGGGGCCTGGGAGTCGAACGTGTTGCCTGGCTGGTTGCGTCTATGTCTGTGTGCTCTGATCCTCTGCGGTTCGGTGGGGGCGAGTGCGGTGCCGGGCGCGGTGGTGCGCTTGCAGGTGGATGGGGTGATCGGCCCGGCCAGTGCCGACTACCTGGTGCGCGGTCTGGCCAAGGCGGTGGACGAGGGCGCGCAACTGGTACTGATCGAGATCGACACGCCCGGCGGCCTGGATAGCTCCATGCGCGCGATCATCAAGGCGATCCTTGCCAGCCCGATCCCGGTGGCCAGTTACGTCGCCCCAGGCGGTGCGCGGGCGGCCAGCGCCGGCACCTACATCCTCTACGCCAGCCATGTCGCTGCCATGGCGCCGTGGACCAACCTCGCCGCCGCCACGCCGGTGGCCATCGGCATGCCGGGCTCGCCGAGCAAACCAGAGGGGGCTGACAAGGGCGAGACGGACAAGCCTGCGCAAGGCGAAAGGGGCTCGGCCGATGTCATGACCGCCAAGCAGGTCAATGACGCAGCCGCCTACATTCGCGGTCTGGCGAATATGCGCGGGCGCAATGCCGAGTGGGCTGAACAGGCAGTGCGCGAGGCGGTCAGCCTATCCGCCGAAGAGGCGCTGGCGCAGAAGGTGATCGACTATCTGGCGACGGACCTGAGCGACCTGCTGCGCCAGCTGGACGGCAAGACCCTGCAAGCTGCAGGCGTCGAAGTCACCCTGGCCACCGCCGGTGCGCCGCTGATCAGCCATGCGCCGGACTGGCGCACTCGCCTGCTGGCGGTGATCACCAACCCCAGCGTGGCGCTGATCCTGATGATGATCGGTGTCTACGGCCTGTTCTTCGAGTTTTCCAACCCGGGCAGCGGCATCGGCGGCGTGCTCGGTGGCATCAGTCTGATCCTCGCCCTCTACGCCCTGCAGTTGCTGCCGGTGAACTACGCCGGGGTGGCGCTGATCCTGCTCGGCATCGACGTGCCGGGCTTCGGCATCCCGCTGGCGCTGATCGTTACCCTGGCGCTGACTAGCGCCGGGCTGATCCTGGCCATCCTCGGCATGGCGTTGAAGGCCAGGCGGCGCCAGCAGGTGGCCGGCGACAGCGGCCTGGTCGGCAGCCTGGTGGCGGTCGCCGCGGTGCAGGCCGAGGATCCTTGTCAGAACCGGCGCTGGTGCCGGTTCTGCAGCGAGCCACGGCGGGTATCTGCCAGGTCTTCGAACAGGCGCTCGAACGCGCCGTGGTCAGCGTTACAGTGGTGATGACCAACCTGGACTGCGCCTGAGCAATCCGGCGCTGGTTTTTGTTCGCTTGATTCTGGACTGATCGGTTTTTAATGGAGGTGATATGCGGGAGTTGTTCGAGCTGTGTGGCGCCGATCCTGAGCGGGTGTTTTCGCCCTACTGCTGGCGCGTACGTCTGGCGCTGGCGCACAAGGGGCTGGACTGGCAGAGCCGGCCGACACGTTTCACTGACAAGGATTTGATCGCTCTTTCCGGACAGAAGCTGGTACCGGTGCTGATCGACGAAGGTGAAACGGTGCATGACAGCCTGGCGATCTTCGCCCACCTCGATCAGCGTTATCCACAACGTCCCTTGCTCGGCCGACCGCGAGTATTTCCGCAGTAGCCGGGAGAAGGCGCTGGGCATGAGCCTGGAGGCATTCGCCGATCCACAGGACGGTGAGCGGTTGTTCCGTGAAGGCGTGGCACCGCTGGAAATGTGGCTGCGTGATCAGCCCTTCCTCGAGGGCCAGGCCCCTGGCGGCTGCGACTACCTGCTGGCTGGCATGTTGTTCTGGGCCTGGTGCCTGGGCGCGCAACCCTGGGCCGAGGATTCTGCGCTGGGCGTCTGGTTCACGCGTATCCTGCAGACGTATGAAACGACTCACGGCCTGGTCAAGCGGGCCGCGATCCACCTGGAGGAAAACCCATGATCGACCTGTACTACTGGACCACACCGAACGGCCACAAGGTCAGCATCTTTCTCGAGGAAGCCGGGCTGGACTACCGCATCGTCCCCGTGCATATCGGCAAGGGCGAGCAGTTCGCACCCGAGTTTCTCAAGATCGCACCGAACAACCGCATTCCGGCCATCGTCGATCATGCCCCGGCCGATGGCGGTGAGCCCATCGCCCTGTTCGAGTCCGGGGCGATTCTCGAGTACCTGGCCGACAAGAGCGGGCAATTCCTGCCGCGCGAGACACGCGCGCGTTTCACCGTGTTGCAGTGGCTGTACTGGCAGGTGGGCGGCGTTGGCCCGATGGCAGGGCAGAACCATCACTTCGTGCGCTACGCGCCGGAGCCGATTCCGTATGCCATCGACCGCTACGTGAAGGAAACCGCGCGCCTCTACGGCGTGCTGGACCGCCAGCTGGCCGGGCGCGACTACGTGGCGGGCGATTATTCCATCGCCGACATGGCCATCTATCCCTGGGCCAAGCTGTGGAAGATGCAGCAACAGAAACTGGAGGACTTCCCCAACATGGCTGCCTGGCTCGAACGCATTGATGCACGCCCCGCGGTGCAGCGTGCCTACGCGCTGGTAGAACAGGTGAACGCCGATCCGCAGGCCTTGCTCACCGCAGAGGCGCGGCGCCTGCTGTTCGGGCAGTGACGGACGGACGAAATTTATCGTGGAATTTCCTGTGAGCTGGCTCATGCTTTCCTAGACTTCAGACTGTTGGCTCGCAATGGTTGGAGATGGTTATGCGAATCGGCATACCCAAGGAAATCAAGAACCACGAGTACCGAGTCGGCCCACGCCACAGTCGGTGGCCGAGCTGACGGCGCTCGGTCATGAGGTGTGGGTCGAAACCCATGCCGGTGCGGCCATCGGTTTTGCCGACGAGGATTACCTGGAGGCCGGCGCGCAGATCGCCAAGAGTTCGTCCGAGGTGTTCCAGCAGGGGCAGTTGATCGCCAAGGTCAAGGAGCCCCTGGCGGTGGAGCGCGCCAGGTTGCGAGCCCACCACACGCTGTTTACCTGCCTGCACCTGGCGCCGGATCGGGCGCAGACCGAAGAGCTGATGGTCAGCGGCGCCACCTGTATCGCCTACGAGACGGTGACCGATGCGCAGGGCCGCCTGCCTTTGTTGGCGCCGATGTCGGAAGTGGCCGGACGCATGTCGATCCAGGCCGGTGCCGGCTGTCTGGAAAAGGCCCGCGGCGGGCGTGGCGTATTGCTGGGTGGCGTACCAGGCGTGGCGCCGGGCAAGGTGGTGATTCTCGGCGGCGGTGTGGTCGGCAGTCATGCCCTGGCCATGGCGGTCGGCCTCGGTGCCGATGTCACGGTGTTGGACAAGAGCGTCGATGTGTTGCGCCGGCTCGATGCCCTGTACGGCAATCGCATCACCACGCTCTACTCCACTCGCGCGGCGGTGCGCGAGCAGGTGTTGGCGGCCGATCTGGTGATTGGCGGGGTGCTGATTCCCGGTGCGGCCGCGCCCAAGCTGATCACTGCGGACATGGTGCGGCAGATGAAGGCCGGCGCAGTGTTGGTGGATGTCGCCATCGACCAGGGCGGATGCGCCGAGACTTCCCGCGCCACTACCCATGCCGAGCCCACTTATGTGGTCGATGATGTGGTGCACTATTGCGTGGCCAACATGCCCGGCGCGGTGGCGCGTACCTCGACCCTGGCGCTGAACAACGCGACCCTGCCGTTCGTCGTGGCGCTCGCCCAGAAGGGCACACACCGCGCCTTGCAGGATGATGCGCATCTGCTGAACGGGCTCAACGTGGCCAGGGGTGTGATCACCTGCGGCAGCGTGGCCGAGGCCCACGGCTTGCCCTTTCAATCGGCCGCCGGAGTGCTGGAACATCTGTCATAGCGTATCGCGGGGCCGCCTGGACCACGCTACGGAGGAAAAAGACCATGTCCAGCCGTCGTCATCTCCTCTTCGCCGCTGGCGGCGCGTTGCTGGTCAGCCCGGCACTGGCGCTGGCCGAGCGGTTGCTGACGCCGCGCCAGACGCTGGGCCCCTTCTACCCCGACCAACTGCTGCTGGACCGTGACAACGACCTGGTGCGGGTCGACGGTCAGGCCGCAGAGGCGCGCGGGATTCGCGTGCAACTGCACGGTTCGATCCTCGATGCGGGCGGCCGGCCACTGGCTGGGGCGCTGGTGGAAATCTGGCAAGTGGATGCCAACGGTATCTATTTGCACAGTCGCGGCGGTGACCGCCAGAGGCTCGACCCCGGGTTCCAGGGGTATGGCCGTTTCACCACGGCGGCCGATGGGCGCTACCGTTTTCGCACCATTCGCCCGGTGCCCTATCCCGGCCGTACCCCGCATATCCATCTGGCGGTGACCCTGCCCGGCATACCGCGTTTCGCCACGCAGTGTTATGTCCACGGCGAGCTGCTCAATCAGCGCGATGGCCTGCTCAACGCCATCCGCGACCCACGCTTGCGCGAACTGCTGGTCGTGCCCTTCGTACCGGTGAGCGGGCAGAGCGACGAGCAGATCGCCCGCTTCGATGTGGTGCTCGGCATCACCCCGAGCTTCTGAATGGCGGATTACAACGGCCAGATCCACAGCAGCATGGGCACACTGATCAGCGCTACGAGGATTTCCAGTGGCAGGCCCAGGCGCCAGTAGTCGCCAAAGCGGAAACCGCCAGGGCTGAGGATCAGGGTGTTGTTCTGGTGGCCAATGGGCGTGAGGAACGAGCAGGAGGCGCCGATGGCCACGGCCATCAACAGCGAGTCCGGGCTGACGCCGAGCTGGCTGGCGGCGCTTAGCGCGATGGGGCATACACCGCCGCCGTCGCCGCGTTGTTCATGACGTCCGCCAGGGTCATGGTCACCACCAGCAACAGGGTGATGATGGCGTTGCCCTGTGCCAGATTCTCCATCGGCAGGCGTGCCAGCAGATCGGCTGCGCCCGTGGCGGACATCGTACCGGCCACCGGCATCAATAGTCACGCAGCGGCGTCGTGCCTGTGATTGCAGCTTTGCATCTGCTGTCAAGGCAGAGTCTGCGCCGCGTCGACAGTTCCCGCTGCACCGTTAAATGGGGCGCAATATTTAAGCCTCAGACGTATTGCGCGGCGGCGTAGCCCGACGCCCAGGCCCACTGGAAGTTAAAGCCGCCCAGGTGGCCGGTGACGTCGAGCACTTCGCCGATGAAATACAACCCCGGTACCTTGAGCGACTCCAGGGTCTTGGATGACACCTCGTCGGTATTCACCCCGCCCAGGGTCACTTCCGCCGTGCGGTAGCCTTCGGTGCCAGCCGGCACCAATTGCCAGTCGGACAGGCGCTCGGCAATCGTCTTGAGCTCGCCGGGCGTGTACTGCTTGAGCGGCTTGTTGCTGAACCAGCTGTCGACCAGCAGGGTCGCCATCTTCTTGGTGAACAGCTCGGCCAGCAGGGTTTTCAGCTCACTGTTGCCACGTTCGCGCTGCTGGGTGGCCAGCCATTCGGGCAGGTCGATATGTGGCAGCAGGTCGATATGTACGGTATCGCCCGGCTGCCAGTAGGACGAGATCTGCAGGATCGCCGGGCCGGACAGGCCGCGGTGGGTGAAGAGGATGTTCTCGACGAAACTCTGGCCATTGCAGCTCACCCGGCAGTCCTCCACCGAGGTTCCGGAAAGCTCCGTGCACAGCGTCTTGAGCTGCGGCTCGGTGATGGTGAAAGGCACCAGCCCGGCGCGGGTCGGCAGCAATTCGTGACCGAATTGCCTGGCTACCTGATAGCCGAAGCCGGTGGCGCCGAGGGTCGGGATCGACAGCCCGCCAGTGGCGATCACCAGCGACTGGCAGGCCACTTCGCCGAGGTCGCTTTGCAGCAGGAAGCCGCCTGCGGTTTTTTCGATGCTGTGTACTGCCGTGTCCAGGCGAATCTGTGCCCCGGCCTCGGCACATTCGGCCAGCAGCAATTCGAGGATGTCGCTGGACTTGTTATCGCAGAACAGCTGGCCAAGCTTCTTCTCGTGGTAGGGCACGCCGTGCTTGGCCACCAGGCCGATGAAGTCCCACTGGGTGAAGCGCGCCAGGGCGGACTTGCAGAAGTGCGGGTTGCCGGAAAGGAAGTTGCTCGGCTCGCAGTACAGGTTGGTGAAGTTGCAGCGCCCACCACCGGACATGAGGATCTTCTTGCCGGCCTTGTTGGCATGGTCGAGCACCAGCACGCGGCGGCCACGGGCTGCGGCGGTGGCTGCGCACATCAGGCCGGCGGCGCCTGCGCCGATGATCAGTACGTCGGTTTGCAACACGAAATGTCCTCAGGTGAATCGCTGACGCAGCGAGCGCTGCGCGAAAACCGCTGAAGTTTACCCGAACGCTCTGGGCCGACGCTTCTGTCGCCGTGCGGCAGGCAAGCGTATAACGCCCGCCTGACTGTCTCAGATATGAGACAGTGACGAGCGGCGTTGTGCCTGCTATCACTAGAATTGATCATTTCGGATGGACCGCCACCAATGCCCGCAGTGCGTGCCTGGCTATTGCTCTTGCTGCTGTCGCCGGCACTGGCCTCGGCCGAGCTGTTGCGCCTGGTGGCCGACCCCTGGCCGCCGTTCAATGATCAACGGTTGCCCGGCAAAGGTCTGGCCAGTGATCTGGTGGAGCAGGCGCTCGCCCGTGCCGGCTACACCACCAGCTACGTGGAGGCGCCCTGGGAGCGCGCGGTGCTGGGGCTCAAGCGTGGCGATTACGATGTACTGATCAACGCCTGGTACAGCGCCGATCGCAGCGAGTATGGCTATTTCTCCCAGCCCTATCTGGTCAACCGTATCCGCTTCATGCGGCGCAAAGGGAGCGACATTCAGTTCGAGACCCTGGCCGATCTCTACCCGCACAACATCGCGGTGGTTAGGGGCTATGCCTATTCCAGGGAATTCGATAGCGATCCGCAGTTGCTCAAGGTTGGTGTCGGCAGTTTCGAAATCGCCGCGCGGATGCTGCATGCCGGGCGCGTGCAGCTGGCGCTGGAAGATGAGCTGGTCGCGCGCCACCTGCTCGCTAACAAGCTGAGTGCCATCCGCGATGAACTGGAGTTCCTGCCGCTGCCCTTGAGCGAGAACGGCCTGCATATCCTGGTGCGGCGAAGTCTGGCCCAGCATCGCGACATTGCCAGGCGTTTCGATGCGGCGATTCAGGCCATGAGCGACGACGGCAGCTATGCCGCGACGCTGCAGCGCCACAGCCCCTGATCAGGCCAGTACGGTGCGGGCACGACCCTGTTGCTTGGCCCGGTACAGGCGAATGTCGGCTTCATGCAGCAGGCTTTCCAGGTCCTCGGGTTCACCCTGATAGAGGCCCGCGCTGAACGATAGCGCGGGCGCGCCGACGGCGTAATGCAGGCCGGCGCACTGTCGGCGCAGTTTATCCAGTGCCTGAGCCACATGATCCGCGCCATGCAGGGTCAGCAGGGCAAATTCCTCACCGCCCAGGCGGCCCAGCAGCATGTCGGGGCAGGCATTGCTTATGGCCCGGGCGAACACCACCAGAGCGCTGTCGCCGCTGGCGTGACCGAAGCCATCGTTGATCTGCTTGAAGTGGTCGAGATCGAGCATCGCCACGCTGACCTGGCGATTTTCCCGTTGCGCCTTCTGCAGTATCTGCATGCCTTGTTCGTAGAAGGCGCGGCGGTTGTTCAGGCCGGTCAGGGCATCGAACTGCGCGGCCTTCTTCAGTGCGCGCAACAGGTCGCGTCGCTCCAGGGTCGACATTACCCGGCAGTTTAGCTCTTCAGGGCAGAAGGGTTTGCGCAGGAAGTCGTCGGCGCCGTGCTTGATGAACTGCGCACTGAGCGAGCCCTTGGGGTCGGCGGACACGCCGATGATGATCAGGTCATGGAGGCGCAGTTTCTGGCGCAGCAGCTTGACCAGCTCGAAACCGCTGACGCCGGGCATGGCATGGTCGAGCACCAGCAGGTCGATATCTGGATGCTCATTGAGCAGGCGCAGGGTCTCCTTGCTGTCGCTGGCCTCGATGATCTGATAGTGGTGTGGCTCGAGGATGTGGCGAATGTAGTGACGCTGCGCCGCAGAGTCGTCGGCGATGAGAATCTTGATATGGCTGTTGTGGTCGAGCCGGTGCAGCAGGCGGAAGGCGTACTCGTAGGAATGCTGGCTTTCCTTGAGTACGTAGTCGACCACGCCTTTCATCAGCAAATCGTCACGGCGCTGTTCGTTGTAGCTGCCACTGAGCACGATGCACGGCAGGTGGTAGCGCATCACCAGATCGACGCTTTCGCCGTCCGGTGCGTCCGGCAGGTGCAGGTCGACGATGGCCGCGAAGAACAGCGCCGCAGAGGTCTCCAGCATGACTTCCGCTTCTGCCAGTGAGGCACAGAAGATCGGTTCCAGATCGGTTTCCTGGCGGAACAGATGCTCGAGGATCTTCAGTACCAGTGGGCTGTCTTCAATGACCAGAATATTGCGCATGGGTAACTCCGGCCCAGGCCTTTTGATGCTTTATATCAGCCTAAGAGCCTGTTCGCGATCTTGCGAGCCAGAGCGAGCACGGTCGATCTGAGTCGGCTCTCACAATAACCGCACACGCAGCGTTCTGCCCTTGATTTTGCCTTCGCTCAGGCGTTTCAGGGCCTGGCGCGCCACATCGCGTTGCACGGCAACCAGGGCCTGGTAATCGAACAGGGCGATCTTGCCGACCTGATCGCCCGGGATGCCGGCATCGCCGGTCAGGGCGCCGAGGATGTCGCCGGGGCGTAGCTTGTCCTTGCGTCCGGCGCCGATGCACAGGGTGTGCATCGGCGGCAGCAGCGGCTCACCCGTCGCCTTGGCTGCAGGCAGCGGGTACCAGGCCAGTTCCTTGCCTTGCAGGGTTTCGATGGCCTGGGCACGACCGGCTTCGGCCGGGGCCACCAGGCTCAGTGCCAGGCCTTTCTCGCCAGCGCGACCACTACGGCCGATACGGTGGATATGCACCTCGGCATCACGCGACAGCTCAACGTTGATTACCATTTCCAGCCCGGCGATATCCAGGCCGCGCGCGGCCACGTCGGTGGCCACCAGCACGCTGAGGCTGCGATTGGCGAACAGGGCGAGAATTTGATCGCGATCACGCTGTTCCAGATCGCCATGCAGCGCGGCGGCGGAAATCTTCTCGGCTTCCAGTTGCGCGGCCAGTTCGTCGCACTGTTGGCGCGTGGCGCAGAAGGCCACCGTCGGTTGCTTGCGGAAATGCCGCAGCAGGGTGCTGACCGCCTCCATACGTTGGCTCGGCGCTATTTCGTAGAAGCGCTGCTCGATCTGCCCGTCGTCGTGCTGCGCCTCCACTTCGACCCGCTCCGGGCTACGCAAGAAACGTGCGGCAAGCTGCTCGATGGCGGGCGGATAGGTGGCGGAGAACAGCAGAGTCTGACGGCGTGCCGGGGTCTGCTCGATGATTTCGGCGATGCTGTCGATAAAACCCATGTCGAGCATGCGGTCGGCTTCGTCGAGTACCAGGGTATTGAGCCCATCGACTTTCAGCGTACCTTTGCGCAGGTGCTCCTGCACCCGTCCCGGCGTGCCGACGATCACGTGCGCACCATGCTCGAGCGAGCCGATCTGCGGGCCGAAGGGCACGCCGCCGCACAGGGTAAGCACCTTGATGTTGTCGGCAGCACGGGCCAGGCGGCGGAGTTCCTTGGCCACCTGATCGGCCAGTTCGCGCGTCGGGCACAGCACCATGGCCTGGCAGCCGAAGTAGCGCGGGTTGAGCGGGTGCAGCAGGCCGATGCCGAAGGCAGCGGTCTTGCCGCTGCCGGTCTTGGCCTGGGCGATCAGATCGCGGCCCTTGAGCATCAGCGGCAGGCTGGCGGCTTGGATCGGCGTCATCTCGGCATAGCCGATGGCGGCGAGATTGGCCTGCATGGCGGCGGAAAGGGGCAGGCTGGCGAAAGCAGTAGCGGTCACGGCAAGACTCGGGGGTGAAGAAACAGGCCGGCAGTGTAGCAGGCCCGCTCATTCGTCCGCTGAAACCTCGATATTGCGCCCGCTACGGCCATCTTTCGTGTCCAGTTGCAGGAAGATCGCCGCTGCCAGCATCGACAGCAGGCCAACGCACAGATAGGTCGCCTGGAACGCCTCCAGCACATGGCCGTTGTCGCCCAGCTCGCGGCTGAAACCGCTGAGCAGGGCCGCCGCCGATGCAACGCCAAGGCCCATCGCCAGTTGCACCACCACCGACAGCAGGCTGTTACCGCTGCTGGCGTCGCGGTTGTCCAGGTCGATCAGGGTCACGGTATTCATTGCGGTGAACTGCAGTGAGTTGCAGGCGCCGATCAGGATCAGCTGGATGATCAATTGCAAGGTCGAGGTTTGTGCGTCGACCAGGGCCAGGCTGGCGATCAGGGCGCCGAGCAGCAGGGTGTTGCTGGTGAGGATGTTGCGGTAGCCGAGGCGCTCGATCAGCGGCCTGGCCAGGGGCTTGGCTGCCATCGCCGCCAGTGCCAGCGGAATCAGGCTCATGCCGGCCTGGGCCGGCGAATAGCCCATCGCCAGTTGCAGCAGCAGCGGCGTGAGGAAAGGTAGCGCGCCGCTGCCGAGGCGCGCGAACAGGTTGCCGATGATGCCCACGGCGAAACTGCGGGTGTGGAACAGCTTGGGTGCGAACAATGGCTGCTCGATGCGCCCGGCGCGCAGCCAGTAGGCGGCCAGGCAGGCCATGCCGCCGAGCAACAGCAGCACCACGCGCATGGTTGGCAGGTGCAGTTCGCCGAGCCCCTCCAGGGCTACGGTGATCAGCAGCATGGCGGCGCCGAACAGCAGAAAGCCGACGCTATCGAAGCGGCTGCGCTCAGGGCCGCGCAGATCCGGCATATGGCGCCATACAGCCCAGCAGCCGAGTAGTCCCACCGGCAGGTTGATCAGGAAAATCCAGTGCCAGCTGGCCACCTCCACCAGCCAGCCGCCCAGGCTCGGGCCGATCAGCGGGCCGAGCAAGCCGGGCAGGGTGATGAAGCTCATGATCCGCACCAGTTCCGAACGCGGATAGGCGCGCAGCACCACCAGGCGCCCGACCGGCATCATCAGTGCGCCGCCCAGGCCCTGGATGACCCGTGCGCCGATCAGCATGCTGAGCGACTCCGACAGTGCGCAGAGCAGTGAACCGAGGCTGAACAGGGCGATGGCGCCGAAGAAGATACGTCGCGTACCGAAACGGTCGGCGACCCAGCCCGACGCCGGGATCAGCAGGGCCACGGTGAGCATGTAGGCGATTACCACCGACTGCATGCGCAGTGGATCTTCGTTCAGATCGCCCGCCATGGCTGGCAGCGCCGTATTGAGGATGGTGCCGTCCAGCGTCTGCATGAAGAAGGCGATGGCCACTATCCATGGCAGCAGGCGGGCGGTGCGTGGGTCGAGTTGGTTGAGCGTGGGTTGCATGAGGCGTCCGGCAGTCAGTGGCGGCTGTCACCGCTCCGCCATTATTGCGCAAGTGCTCCCGTTCGACGGCACTGGCGCGAATAAATTCGCTCCGGCCTGCAAGCGGTATTCAGCCGGCTCGGTATGGCTCGGGGCTCCGACGATAGGCGCGGATTGATCCGCGACGGGGCGCGCAGCCCTTCGAACTCAGGCTACCGAGACTTCTCGCTGCGGTTGCCCGCGTACCGGGCGCTCGCCGGCGACGAAGTAGGGCGCGGTGCTGCGCGGCAATGGCTGGCGCCCGCGAATCCGATCCGCGATCTTCTCGGCGATCATGATGGTGGTGGCGTTGAGGTTGCCGGTGATGATCTCCGGCATGATCGACGCATCCACTACGCGCAAGCCCTGCAGGCCGTGCACGCGGCCCTGACCATCGACCACCGCCATGTCGTCCTCACCCATCTTGCACGAGCAGGAGGGGTGGAAAGCCGTTTCCGCATGCTCGCGAATGAAGGCATCCAGCTCGGCGTCGCTCTGTACATGCGCGCCAGGGCTGATTTCACGCCCACGGTAAGGGTCGAGTGCCGGCTGCGCCATGATCTCGCGGGTGATGCGGATGGCGTCGCGAAATTCCTGCCAGTCCTGCTCATGGCTCATGTAGTTGAACAGGATACTCGGGTGCTGGCGCGGGTCCTTGGACTTGAGCTGGATGCGCCCGCGGCTGGGCGAGCGCATCGAGCCGACGTGGGCCTGGAAACCATGCTCGTTCACGGCGTTGCTGCCGTTGTAGTTGATCGCCACCGGGAGGAAATGGAACTGGATGTTGGGCCAGGCGAACTCCGGGCGCGTGCGGATGAAACCGCCGGCCTCGAACTGGTTGCTGGCGCCGATGCCGTTGCCGGCGAACAGCCATTGCGCGCCGATGCCCGGCTGATTGAGCAGCTTGAGCGCCGGGTACAGCGACACCGGCTGGGTGCAGGCGTACTGCAGGTACATCTCCAGGTGATCCTGCAGGTTCTGGCCGACGCCAGGCAGTTCATGCACCAGCGCGATGTCCAGCTCGCGCAGTAGCGCGGCAGGGCCGACGCCGGAGCGCTGGAGGATCTGCGGTGAGGCGATGGCGCCGGCGCACAGCAGTACCTCGCGACGGGCGCGGGCTTCAGTGGCGTTGTTAGAGTTGCCGATCAGGTAGCTCACGCCGCTGGCGCGCTTGCCGTCGAACAGGATGCGGTCGGTGGTGGCGTGGGTGACGATGGTCAGGTTCGGCCGCTCGCGGGCTTGGTCCAGATAGCCGCGCGCGGTGCTGGCGCGGCGGCCTTGCGGGGTCACGGTGCGGTCCATCGGGCCGAAGCCTTCCTGCTGATAGCCGTTGAGGTCATCGGTACGCGGGTAACCTGCCTGTACGCCGGCGTCGACCATGGCGTGGAATAGCGGGTTGTTGCCGGCCTTGGGCGTGGTCACGCTGACCGGGCCGTCACCGCCGTGGTAATCGTTGGGGCCGATGTCGCGGCTTTCCGCCTTGCGGAAGTACGGCAGGCAGTCGAGATAGGTCCAGTCTTCCAGACCGGGCCGCTTGGCCCAGTGGTCGAAGTCCAGGGCGTTGCCGCGGATGTAGCACATGCCGTTGATCAGCGATGAGCCGCCCAGGCCCTTGCCGCGTCCGCATTCCATGCGGCGGTTGTTCATATGCGGCTCTGGGTCGGTCTCGTAGGCCCAGTTGTAGCGCCGGCCCTGCAGCGGGAAGGCCAGGGCGGCGGGCATTTGGGTACGAAAGTCGAAGCGGTAGTCGGGGCCGCCGGCTTCCAGCAGCAGTACGCTGACGTCTGCGTCTTCGGTCAGCCGGGTGGCCAGGACGTTACCGGCCGAACCGGCGCCGATGATGATGTAGTCGAATTCCTGGGTCATGGCTACTCCTGTTGCCCGGCTGCGATCCGGGAAAACGCGGTGACTGGTCCCGGATTGCATCCGGCTACGGGGCGGCGACTTTTTTGTAGGAGCGGATTTATCCGCGATGCTTTTCGCGGCTGAAGCGGTGCGCCGCCCGGCCGCTCCGACAACACTGGATTCAGAACACCGAGACGTAATCGCCCATTTCCAGCTGCACCGACTTGATGCGGGTGTAGTGGCCGAGGGTGACCAGGCCGTTCTCGCGGCCGACACCGGACTGCT
Source organism: Ectopseudomonas oleovorans (assembly GCF_029845265.1). Classification (NCBI taxonomy): domain Bacteria; kingdom Pseudomonadati; phylum Pseudomonadota; class Gammaproteobacteria; order Pseudomonadales; family Pseudomonadaceae; genus Ectopseudomonas; species Ectopseudomonas oleovorans. The sequence continues at coordinate 37,520 of NZ_JAOCLK010000008.1, read as the reverse complement.
TGTAGCCGCCCACCGGCATCTCGGCTGGCGACTCGCCCCAGGTGTTGATCCAGCAGATACCGGCTTCCAGCTTGTGGATCACCCGGTGCGCGCGGTTCAGATCACGGGTCACCACGCCGGCAGCCAGGCCGTAGTCGGTGTCGTTGGCGCGGCGGATCACTTCCTCTTCGCTGTCGTAGATGAGGATGCTCATCACCGGGCCGAAGATTTCCTCGCGCACGATGGTCATGTCGTCCCGGCAGTCGGTGAATACGGTCGGCGCGACGTAGGCGCCCTTGGCATAGTCGCCATCACTGACGCGCGCGCCGCCGATCAGCAGGCGTGCACCCTCGCTGCGGCCCTTCTCGATGTAGCCGAGCACGCTTTCCATGTGCGCGTAGCTCACCAGCGGGCCGAAATTGGTGGCATCGCTGAGCGGATCGCCGAGGCGGATGCGCTTGACGCGCTCCAGCACCTTGCTCTCGAAACGCGCCTGCAGCATGCGTGGCACGAACACGCGGGTGCCGTTGGTGCACACCTGGCCGGAGCTGTAGAAGTTGGCCATCACCGCGATGTCGGCGGCGCGGTCCAGGTCGGCGTCCTCGAAGACGATCAGCGGCGACTTGCCGCCCAGTTCCATGGTCACTTCCTTGAGGCTGGAGCTGGAGGCGCTGGCCATGACCTTCTTACCGGTGATGGTGCCGCCGGTGAAGGACACCTTCTCGATACCCGGATGCTCGGTCAGCCACTGGCCGACTTCGCGACCGCTGCCGGTGAGCACGTTGAATACGCCTGCTGGCAGGCCGGCCTCGGTGTAGATCTCGGCCAGTTTCAGTGCGGTGAGCGAGGTCACTTCGCTGGGTTTGAAGATCATCGCGTTGCCGGCGGCCAGGGCCGGGGCGGATTTCCACAGGGCGATCTGGATCGGGTAATTCCAGGCGCCGATGCCGGCAACCACGCCCAGGGGTTCGCGACGGGTATAGACGAAGGAGGTCTCGCGCAGCGGGATTTGCTCGCCCTCGATGGCCGGGATCAGGCCGGCGTAGTACTCCAGCACGTCAGCGCCGGTGACGATATCGACGTAGCGGGTTTCCGACAGTGGCTTGCCGGTGTCGAGGGTTTCCAGCACGGCCAGTTCATCGTTGCGCGCACGCAGGATGTCGACGGCCTTGCGCAGGATGCGCGAGCGCTGCATGGCGGTCATCGCCGCCCACACCTTTTGCCCCTCGGCGGCGCTGGCCACCGCGCGGTCCACGTCTGCCTGGCTGGCGCATTGCACCTTGGCCAGCACCTCGCCGGTGGCCGGGTTGATGCTGTCGAAGGTTTCTCCACTGCTGGCGGCGACGTACTGGCCACTGATGTAGAGCTGCTGTTCGGCGAAACGTGGCATGGGCTGTCCTCTGTCTTCGATCTGCTTAGAGAACAGCCTATTTTATTTAAATTGAACGATCAATCAACAAAAACGACAGGGCGCTGCCAATCACGACATGGCCAGGCGGTTATTGCGTAGAGCCGTTAACGGGTAGGGTGGGCTTTAGCCCACCAAGGTCATGCGCGTGAGGCCTTGCCGTCGGCAACCCTCTAACGAGCCTTGGCCAATTGCAGGTCGAGGTAGTCGTAGGCGATGCGGCGTGCCTGTGCGGTGTCGAAGGCCTTGCCGGACAGCGCCCCGCGTAGCCACAGGCCGTCGATCAGCGAGGCCAGCCCGCGGGCGGCCTGGCGTGCCTGGTCTTGCGGCAGCGCGCGGTGGAACTGGCCGCACAGGTTGGAATAGAGGCGGTGGTCATTGACCCGTTGCAGCCGGCGCAGGGCTGGCTGGTGCATGCTGCTGGCCCAGAACGCCAGCCAGGTTTTCATCGCCGGGCCGCTGACCTGGCTGTCGTCGAAGTTGCCGTCGATCATTGCGCGCAGGTGGGCGCGCGGGCTGTCATCGCTCAGCGCCTGGCGTCGTTCGGCCACGGCATCGCGCAGTGCCTGCATCAGGTGGCGCATGGTGGCTTCGAGCAGGCCGTTCTTGTCCTTGAAGTAGTGACTGATGATGCCGTTGGAAACCCCGGCCAGACGGGCGATGTAGGCGATGCTGGCATCGGCCATGCCGACCTGGTCGACGGCTTCCAGGGTGGCGGCGATCAGTTGCGAACGACGAATGGGCTGCATGCCGACCTTGGGCATGGGGCTCTCCATGAGGGACAGGAGGGCGCAGTCTAGGCGGATTTTGATTGATCGATCAATTACAGGGCGAGGCAAGCAGAAACGACAAAGCGGGCCGAAGCCTAATAGCAGTCAGTTAAGGCTGTACGCGTTTGGCTCCCCGCTCCCGTTTACGGGGGGAGGGGCTGGGGGAGAGGGCCGAAATACCGCGAAACGGCCATTTACCCCTCTCCCTAACCCTCTCCCCAGAGGGGCGAGGGGACGACTGATCGTAGCCAGTCGGGCGCTTAACTGACCGGCATTAGGCCGCAGCCCGCTTTGTGCTGTTACGCGGCGAAGCTTATTTCAACCACTCGGCGACGCGCTCCGGGTTGGCGGCGATCCAGTCCTTGGCAGCCTGGTCCGGCTTGGCGCCTTCGCGAATGGCCAGCATCACCGAGCCGACTTCTTCGCCGCTCCAGGAAATCTTGCTGAGGAAGGCGGCAGCGTCGGCGGCTTTTTCTTTCAGTGCCGGGTTGGCCACGGTGTCGACACGCTCGTCGTCGCCGAAGACTTTCTTCGGATCTTCGAGGAAGCGCAGTTTCCACTTGGCGAACATCCAGTGCGGAATCCAGCCGGTGACTACGATCGGCTTCTGCGCCTTCTCGGCGCGGGTCAGGGCGGTGGCCATGGCCGGGCCCGAGCTCGGCATCAGCTTGATGCTGGTCAGGTTGTATTCCTTGATGGCGTCTTCGGTGCGGCGCATCACGCCGGCACCGGCGTCGATGCCGGTGATCTTGCCGTCGAAGTCCTTGGCGTATTTCTCCAGATCCTCGATGGTCTTGGCTTCGACGTAGTCCGGCACGATCAGGCCGATCTTGGCGCCGGAGTAGTTGGTACCGAGGATTTCCACCTTGTCCTTGAGCTTCTCGAAGTACTCGCCATGAGTGGCCGGCAGCCAGGCGGAGAGGGTGGCATCGAGGTCGCCACGGGCCACGCCCTGCCACATGATGGCGGGTTCGACCGGCTTCAGTTCGACCGTGTAGCCGAGTTTGCTTTGCAGGATCTCACCGGCGACGTGGGTGACGGCGACGCTGTCGTCCCAGCCGTTGACGTAGCCGATCTTCAAGGTGGGCTTGTTGGCGGCCAGGGCGCTGCCCATGCCGATGGCCAGGGCGGCAGCGCCGAGGCAGAGATGCTGGATTATGCGCATGTTTGTTGTGCTCCATCAGTGAGTGGCAGTTGCAAGATCGTTGACTGGCTCGTTCTCATTGCGGGCCTTGCGAATCCGTGTTGCGCAGCAGATTGCCGGTTCGCGGGCAAAGCCTCCCCATCACGGCCAGAAAGCAGCCGCTAGTGGTTTACGAGGAGGTTTCCGGGCTCGAACCCTGAGGTTCGAGCCCGAATCGGGTCGCGGCCTGTTACAGCCCGACGTGTTTCTTCACGGCGGCAACGCCGTCCTGACCGTCAAAGGTGGTCACGCCGCTCAGCCACTGGTCGAGGATCGCCGGGTTGGCCTTGATCCACTCCTTGGCGACGTTCTGCGGGTTTTCCTTTTCCAGGACCTTTTCCATCAGTTGGCTTTCGATATCGACGGTGAACTGCAGGTTGTTCAGCAGCTTGCCGACGTTCTCGCAGCGCGCCTCGTAATCCGGCGGCACAACGGTGTAAACCTTGGCCGCGCCGTAGTCGGGACCGAATACGTCATCACCGCCGGAGAGGTAGGTGATGTCGTGCTGGGTATTCATCGGGTGCGGCGCCCAGCCGAGGAAGACCACGGGTTCTTTCTTCCTGATCGCGCGCGATACCTGCACCAGCATGCCGGCTTCGCTGGACTCGACCATGCGGAAGTCGCCGAGGTCGAACTGGTTGTTCTTGATCATGCCGTCGATCAGCAGATTGCCGTCGTTACCCGGCTCGATGCCATAGATCTTGCCGCCCAGCTGATCCTTGAACTTGGCGATGTCCTGGAAGCTCTTCAGGCCGGCTTCGGCCGCGTAGGTCGGCACGGCCAGGGTGTACTTGGCACCCTCGAGGTTGGCCTTGGGCAGTACCTTGACGCCATCGTCCTTGAGGAATGGCTCGATCACCGAGTCCATCGACGGTGCCCAATAGCCGAGGAACACATCGACCTGGCCGCTCTTCACGCCGGTGAAGGCGATGGGGACCGAGGCCATGATCTTGCGCGGCTGATAGCCCAGACCTTCGACCAGGGTCATGGCCACACCCGTGGTGGCGGCGATGTCGGCCCAGCCAATCTCGGCGAAACGCACCTGCTTGCAGCTCGCCGGCTCCGCGGCCATGGCGCCTTGCGTCAGTGCGCAGGACAGCAGGCCGATGGCGGCAGTGGTTTTGATCATTTTCATCTGCGGTTCTCTGTGAAGTGAAAAAATGTTCACTGGCGCTGCAGCTTGCCGCTGAACCAGGCAAAGATGCCGCCGCGGGCGGTCTGCTTGGTGCCGAAGCTTTCAGTGATGCGGTCGAGAATGATCGCCAGCAGCACCACGGCCATGCCGCTTTCGAAGCCTAGCCCGATGTCCAGACGCTGGATACTCGCCAGTACATCGTTACCCAGGCCACCAGCGCCGACCATTGAGGCGATGATCACCATCGACAGGGCCATCATGATGGTCTGGTTGACCCCGGCCATGATCGACGGCATGGCGTTGGGCAGTTGTACCTTGAACAGCAGCTGGCGGCTGGTGCAGCCGAAGGACTGGCCGGCCTCGACGATTTCCTTGTTCACCTGGCGAATGCCCAGGCTGGTCAAGCGCACCGCCGGCGGCATGGCGAAGATCACCGTGGCGATGATCCCGGGCACCCGGCCGAGGCCGAAGAGCATGGCCGCCGGAATCAGGTAGACGAACGCCGGCATGGTCTGCATGAAGTCGAGGATCGGCCGGATGATGGTCGCCACGCGCTCGCTCTTGGCGGCCCAGATGCCCAGCGGGATACCCAGCAGCAGGCTGATCAACGTCGAGGAGAAGGTCAGGCCGAGGGTGACCACGGTCTGTTCCCAGAACCCGGTCATGACGATCAGGATGAAAGCCACCGCGGTGAACACCGCGAAGCGTGCGCCGATGCGCCATAGGCCGAGGGCGACAAAGATGGCGATCAGCAGCCAGGCCGGTGGCAGCATGAGCAAGGCTTCGATGCCTTCGGAGAATCCGCTGACCAGTTTGCCGATGCTGTCGAATGCACCGCTGTAGTTGTCCAGCAGGTGCTGGACGACGTCGTTGACCCAGCTACCCAGGTCGAGTTTCTTGTCACTCATGGGATTCCCCCTGTAGTCGGGTCAGCAGACGGCCCTTGCTGATGGCGCCGCAGTAATGGCCGTCGGCGTCCACCACAGGGATCGGACCTTCGTTGTCCACCAGGCGGGTGATCACATCTTCCAGCGGCATGTCTTCGGGTACCGGCACGACCTGCTTGAGCGCATCCGCTTCGAGTGGTCGGGGTTCGTCGCCGTCGACCATCAGGGCGATCTTCTCCAGGCTGATGGAACCCTGGAAGTTGTTCTGTTCGTCGACGATGAAGGCGTAGTGCTTGTCCAGCGCCTGCAGCTCCTTGCAGATCTTCGCCGCGTCCGGCGCGCTGCCGTTGTAGACGTAGGTCGGCACGCTGTCGGCCTTGAGCTGGCCGGCGGTGAGGTAACGGCTGGTGTCGACGGTGTCGAAGAAGTTGCGCACGTACTCGTTGGCTGGCTTTTCGATCAGTTCCTGCGGGGTGCCGACCTGGATCAGCTTGCCGCCTTCCATGATGCCGATGCGGGTACCGATGCGCATGGCCTCTTCGATATCGTGGGAGACGAAGATGATGGTGCGGCGATGGGTCTTCTGCAGCTCCAGCAATACGTCCTGCATTTCGCGGCGCTTGAGCGGGTCGAGGGCGGAGAAGGCCTCGTCCATGATGATCATCGACGGGTTGACCGTCAGCGCACGGGCCAGGCCGACGCGTTGCTGCATGCCGCCGGAGAGTTCGTGCGGGTACTTGTGGGCGAAGGTGTCCAGGCCGACCTGCTTGAGCACTTCCATGGCGCGCTTCTCGCGCTCCTTGCGGCCGGTGCCGGCCACTTCCAGGCCGAATGCGGCGTTATCCAGCACGCTGCGCGAAGGCATCAGGGCGAAGGACTGGAAGACCATGCTCATGTCGCGCCGGCGCAGGTCGATCAGTTGCGATTGCGGCAGCTTGGCCACGTTCTGGCCATCGATGTAGACGTCACCGGCGCTGGGTTCGACCAGGCGGTTGATCAGGCGGATCAGGGTGGATTTGCCGGAGCCGGACAGGCCCATGAGGACGAAGATCTCGCCCTCTTCGACACTGAACGACACATCGCTGACGCCGATCACGGCGCCTTTCTCGGCCAGAATCCTCTCCTTGCTCCAGCCTTCCTTGAGCAGGTCGATGGCTTCTTGTGGGTTGGGGCCGAAAACCTTGTACAGGTGTTCGACCACGATCTTTCCAGACTGCATGGGACGTTTCCCCTTCAATCGGCATCCAGTTCGCGTTGGCACGGCTGGGTACGCATCGTAGAAGCGTAGATTAGCTGTGTCAGGCCTCTGATACCTGTGTGGGTGTTTGCTGAGTTTCGAGGTTGGCGAACGTTTCGCGGCGGGCGTCTAGTGTGGCACTCAGGCACGCTGCAGCGCACGCGGCTGGTGGCAAAAATTGCCCGCTGCGTCGTTGCAATCTGTTGATGAGTGACCACTGTCTTGCCCTGCTGCAAACCGCTTTCCAAACCCTCTGGCAGTGTTTCGAAGCCCATTCCCTTGGGGATTCATGCGTCGTCCTGGCGCATGCGTACATCCGAAATTTCTTGTTGGGCTGGCGCCCTATCGATGGGGCCCAGCGCTTGTATGTTCTTCGGTCCGGGGCGGTGAGCCCCAGTCTGCCGTTCCCCTCGGGAAGCGGCAGCGACGTTATCGGTTGACTCAACGATATAGTCTTGGGGTCTGCGCAATTATCGGTTTGCGACCCTGACGTATTGGGCGACGACATGGTCCGTCACACCCCGTGTTTTTCAATGTTCTCGCCGTTTTCCGGGCTCCTGAAAGCACTGTGTGATGCCGTTTCGAATAGCGCTCGATATGAGTATCGAGAAGCGCTTTCGATAGCGTGCTTTAAAAACCTTAACAGACTTTTTCGTCCCTTGGCCAAGGCTGAAAGCCGCGCCGGTGCTGGTTTTCAGCCTTTCAAGCGAGGCGCAGGCGGCGTAGCGCGGGGGCTGTGGCGATGTTGAAAAAAATTTACAGACAGAGGTGGAGGCGTGCCGAAAAGCGCTGAAAAATCCAAAGGCGGCGCAATGTGACCGGTCGGTCATAGCTGGCCAGGCTTGCGAGCCTGGCCGTGATTCTCGACACGACAAGGGAAAACCCTTTCGAGCCATGTGGCGGTCTCTGCTTTCTGCCATTTTTATTGATTTTTCTCGGCTATTTCGTCGAATTTATCAGGCATTTTTTGCTTGCGATACGTCGAATACCTTGCTGATGGGACCGCCTTGATAGCGAGTCACACCTTCCAGCCAGGACGCAACCATCTGCGGGTTGTCTTCGATCCACTGCTTGGCCACGCGGCGGCGATTGGTATTGCCTTCCAGCACGGCGCTCATCAAATGGTTTTCTGCGCTGATGGTGAAGGTCATATTGCGGAAAAGCCGAGCCAGGTTGGGACACTGCTCGCTCAACCCGCCGCGCGCCACTGTGTCGACCTGTGCCGCACCGTAATCGGGGCCGAAATGATCGTCACCACCGGCATGTCGAGAAAAGACCCCGATACGGACGGTTCACCGCAGCGTGATTGGATATGCATGAGTTGGTTGGAGAGCATGGCGCGCTGGCGAAAGTTGGATCATCGCGAACCTGTTGCGGATTCGTCAGGAGTTTCTTCCCCATGTGCTCCTGGCGGCTGGCACACCAGCGAGCGGTGACCTTTGCTGGTGCAGCGATTCTGGCAAAGCCGCCGCTTCGCGAGCTTTTGGTGCGACGCTTGCGGACATCGATTTCCTCAGGTGTGACCGAGTGATCGCTGTTGTTACCGTTCGTCCGTTACTGACAGCCAGAGACGCCGTAGCAGGCCGCTCAGTCTGTGCTACCGAAATGCTCAAAGCCTTGCGCAAAGGAGCTTTGAGAGCGTTTCGCAAACCCTGAAAACAGGGGCAAGGAGTCTGTCTGGCACGCCATGCATTGACGGTTCAGTTTTTATTGAACGCTTGATCAATTTAGGCATGACCTTTGCCTAGAGATGCATAGCCGCCCGGTTTTCAAACCTGGCCAGGATAAAACAGAGGCCCACTTCTAATTGGGCTCACACCGTGCTTAGCGTGAGAGGGTTCCATCCATGTCGCAGTTCAGCCAAGGGGCGCAACCCCAGAATCGTGCCGCCCAGTCCATCGGCTTCCTGCTCCTGGACAACTTCACCCTGATTTCCCTGGCTTCGGCGGTAGAGCCCCTGCGCATGGCCAACCAGCTTTCCGGCAAGGAGCTGTTTCGCTGGCATACCCTGACTCATGATGGCCTGCCGGTCTGCGCCAGTGATGGCTTGCAGATCACCCCGGACGCCGCCATGCAAAGTGCTCCGGCGTTGGATGCGGTGATCGTCTGTGGTGGCGTGGATATTCAACACAGCGTCAAGCGTGAACATGTCAGCTGGCTGCAGTTGCAGGCGCGCCAGGGCCGCCTGCTCGGTGCGGTGTGCACCGGCAGTTGGGCGCTGGCCAAGGCCGGGCTGCTCGACGGCTACGATTGCAGCGTGCATTGGGAGTGCCTGGCCTCGATGCAGGAAGCCTTCCCGCGTGCGGCCATCACCACTCGCCTGTTTTCCATCGACCGCAATCGCCACACTTCCTCTGGCGGCACCGCGCCGATGGACATGATGCTGCACCTGATCGGCCAGCAGCATGGCCGCGAACTGGCGGCCGGTATTTCCGAAATGTTCATCTACGAACGTATCCGTAACGAGCAGGATCACCAGCGTGTGCCGCTCAAGCACATGCTTGGCAGCAACCAGCCCAAGCTGCAGGAAATCGTCGCGCTGATGGAGGCCAACCTTGAGGAGCCGATCGACCTCGACGAACTGGCCTGCTTCGTCGACATCTCCCGTCGTCAACTCGAGCGCCTGTTCCAGAAGTACCTGCACTGCTCGCCGTCGCGCTACTACCTCAAGCTGCGCCTGATCCGCGCACGCCAGCTGCTCAAGCAGACCAGCATGTCGATCATCGAGGTGGCCTCGGTCTGCGGTTTCGTCTCCACCCCGCATTTCTCCAAGTGCTACCGCGAGTACTTCGGCATTCCGCCGCGCGACGAGCGTGCTGGTCAGCAGGGCAACAACCTGGTGATGTTGCTGCCGATCCCCGAGCATCAGGTCAATTCCAGCGCGGTGCTGGCGCTCAACCGTGCCCAGGGCGAGTCGACCTTCGCCAGCGTACGCATCTGAATCGAGCGGCAATGAAAACGGGGCGCCAGTGGCGCCCCGTGTGTTTTGAGTAGGGTCGTTTTTGGTGGGCTAAAGCCCACCCTACGTCTGAAGCGGATCGCCGCCCGGCTCGCCCTACGCGGTGCGTTGTAGTCAGGGTGTAGGGTGGGCTTTAGCCCACCAATTTATGCACGAACCACTCTGGCATGGCGTTGAGGCCCGAGTTGGTGAGGTCGGCCTTTAGGGTGCTGCGATGCCCTGCAGAGTAGACCGAAGACGTGTATATCAAGCCGGCTTCGGCACCAGCGCCGGCAGCAGATGGCGGCTGATGGCTTCGCGCACGTTGGGCAGCAGGGTGGCGCTGCCGCCGAGCAGTTCCTCCACCAAGTGGCGCAAGGCCACGGCGCGCTCGGCACTGAGGCCGCTGACGGCCAGCTCGCAGGCCTGCTCGGGCGTGACGCCTGGTGGAATGCTTAGGCCCAGCGCGATCAGGCGTTCACGGAAGTCTTCCTGGTCGATCAGATCGGCATGCATCATGGTCGTGGCTCCTTGTGGCGAGGCAGGCGCTGCGCAGTTGGTCTTCAACCCTCGGTCAGCGCAGAACCCCTTCTTCGATCAATAGTTTGAAGATAGCCTCTGCACCTTCCTGTGGCGAGACATCCTTGAGCACCTGGCCGCCGCCACCACTGGCTTTGGCCGTCGCCGCCTTCATCCGTTCCGCGCCGGTCTTGGCCTTGATCACCTTCAGGCGTTTCGGCCGCGGCTTGGCCGGCTGCAGACTGGCTTGTGCCAGCAGCGGATCGTCTATCACGGTGACTTCGTGGACGTCGATCTGACCACGGCGTGCCGGGCCAAAGGCACTCTGGCGGGCGACCGGAGCGGCGTTGTCGACGCTGGCCACGCAGGGCAAGCGTACTCTGAGGCGGCGCCGCTGTCCGCGTGGCAAGGCTTGCAGCACCTGGGCCACGCCATTCTCGACCTTCTCCACTTCGGCGAGGCCGACCACCATCGGCCAGCCCAGACGCTCGGCCAGCAGGAACGGCAGCATGCCGGAGCCTTCGCCGGTTTCCGCCTGGCTGCCGGTGAGTACTAGCTGCGTGCGGCTGCCTTGCAGGTAGTCGACCAGCAGCGGCAGGGCGTCGGCGCCTTCGGGTTGCTCCAGCACATCGAGCTGTTCCAGGCCCATACCCAGGTAGCCGCGCAGGGCTTCGGCCTGCGGGTCGCCGGCGTGCAGCAGTTGCAGGTTCTGGCCAGCCAGGCGCAGGCCCAGCTCCACCGCGCGGGCGTCCTGCTCGGCGCGGCGTGGGCGGGCCGAGGTCGGGTGGGCGCCGACCGAGACCAGAGCGACGATATTCAGATCAGTCATGGTGTCCCCGTAGCCCGGATGCAATCCGGGAAAGCTGATGGTGACCCCGGATTGCATCCGGGTTACGCCGCATCACGTTTTCCTTCCTGGCGCCAGGCAGCAACGTGTTCGATCAGTGCGGCAAGGATCGCCGCCGAGTCGCCGATCACCGAAAGGTCGGCGCGTTTGATCATGTCGCAGCCGGGATCCATGTTCAACGCCACCACCTTGTCGCAGGCGCCGATGCCCTGCAGGTGCTGGATGGCGCCAGAAATACCGACGGCCAGGTAGACGCGGGCGGTGACCCAGGTACCGGTGGCACCGACCTGGCGGTTGCGCGGCATAAAGCCATCGTCGACCGCGACGCGCGAGGCGCCTTCGGTTGCTCCAAGGGCGACGGCAGTCTGATGGAACAGGTCCCAGTCCCTCACGCCGTTGCCGCCGGAGAGGATGAACTCGGCTTCGGCCATGGGAATCTGCGCCGGATCCACAGCCACCGGACCGAGATCCTCGAAACGCGGCAGGCTGTGGGCGACTTTCGCATCCAGGTCCATTGGCCGTGCTTCGTGACGGGTTTCGCTGACCGGTTCGGCGCATTCGGCTGCAGCCAGAATCAAGCGAGGCAGGGCGCGCTGGATATCCTGCTGGCCGCTGCCGGCACGGCCGATGGCCTGTTCGCCGGCAACCTGCCAGACGCGCGTTGCAGGGCGCTCGCCGAGCTTGGCGGCCAGGCGACGGCCCAGTTCACCGCCACCGGTGCGGCTGTCTGGCAGCAGCCAGTGGCGTGGCGCCAGTTGGCTCTCCACGGCGCTCAGCGCCAGTACGCGGGCTTCCGGGGCATAGCCATCGAAGGTGTCACCACCGATGCGCAGCAAGCGGTCGACGCCGGCCGTGTCGAAGGCGCTTTCCTTGTCCTCGCCGAATACCACGGCAACCACGGCGCCACTGTCGCCGGCCAGCTTGCGGGCCAGGCCGAGCAAATCCTTGTCATGGCTGGACAGGCGGCCGCCGACCATGTCCGGCACCACGCAGATGTGGAAGGCCGGTTGCTCGATGACATGCAGCGGCAGTTGCAGCTCGACGCTGGCGCTGCTGCGTTTGCCGGCAGTGCCTTGCTGGGCACCGCTGCGGTCGATGCGCTTGAGCCCGGCCGGGCCGATGAAACCGGCAGCGATGGCGTGCGGGTTCTTGCGGATGATGCCGTTGGGGCCCATCCAGCTGGTTTCGGCCTTCTGCATCGACGCATGCAATGGGTGCAGGCGATTGCGGGCGATCCACTCGGCGCGTGGGTCGCGGCGGATGATGTCGCTCATGCTGCGATCTCCTGGTCAGGCACGAACGGTTCCCTCGCCCCCTTGGGGGAGAGGGTTAGGGAGAGGGGGAAGCTGGCGACGTCGGCGTGGCCGGACATACCCTCTCCCCCGACCCCTCTCCCGCAAGCGGGGGAGGGGAGACAAGCGGTTTGCGGCTTCATCACTGCACCTCCGCCGCTTCGCGCTTGGTGGTCGGGCGCTTGGCCGGTACCTCGGTGGCTTCGATCAGCACTTCTGCCACCAGCTCGGCGATGTCCTTGATTTCCGGACGCGGCGCGACCACGCCTTCGAGCATCGCCGTGCATTGTGGGCAGCCGACGGCCACCAGCTCGGCGCCGGTTGACTGGATGTCGACCATGCGCATGTCGGGGATACGTTGCTTGCCGGGGATGTCGGTGATCGGGGCGCCGCCACCGCCGCCGCAGCAGCGCGAGCGGAAGCCCGAACGTTCCATCTCCTTGACCTCGATGCCGATGGCCTTGAGCACGGCGCGGGGCGCTTCGTACTCGCCGTTGTAGCGACCGAGGTAGCAGGGGTCGTGATAGGTGACGCTGGCGGCCTTGCTCTGGCCGAGATTCAGCGAGCCCTTGCGCACCAGCTCTTCGATAAAGGTGCTGTGGTGCAGCACCTGATAGTTGCCGCCGAGTGCGCCGTACTCGTTCTTCAGCACGTGGAAGCTGTGCGGGTCGCAGCTGACGATGCGCTTGAAGCGGTACTTGGCCAGGGTGGCGATGTTGCGCTTGGCCAGGTTCTGGAAAGTCGCTTCGTCACCCAGGCGGCGCGCCACGTCGCCGCTGTCCCGCTCTTCCAGGCCGAGCACGGCGAAGTCGACGTCGGCAGCCTTGAGGATCTTCACAAAAGCCCTCAGCGTTCTCTGATTGCGCATATCGAAGGCGCCGTCGCCGACCCAGAACAGTACGTCGGTTTCTTGCTTGTCGGCGAGCAGCGGCAGGTTCAGGTCGGCCGCCCAGTTCAGGCGACCGCCAGGGTTGAAACCGCCGGGGTTGTCGGTGGCGATCAGGTTGTCCAGCACCTCGGCGCCCTTGTTGGGGGTTGCACCCTTCTCAAGCGTGAGGTGACGGCGCATGTCGACGATGGCGTCGACGTGCTCGATCATCATCGGGCATTCCTCGACGCAGGCGCGGCAGGTGGTGCATGACCACAGCGTCTCGGCATCCACCAGGGCTTTGCCTTGCAGCGACACGATCGGCTGATGCGGGCCACCGCTGTGTTCGCCCAGCGGCTTGCCGGGGTAGGGGCTGCCAGCGAACTTGGCGTCATTGCCACCGGCCAGGCCGATGACCATGTCCTGGATCAGCTTCTTCGGGTTCAGCGGCTGGCCGGCGGCGAAGGCCGGGCACATGGCCTCGCACTTGCCGCACTGCACGCAGGCGTCGAAGCCGAGCAGCTGGTTCCAGGTGAAGTCGGTGGGCTTTTCCACGCCTAGCGGCGCTTTCGGGTTGTCGAGGTCGAGGGCTTTCAGGCCGGTGGAGCGACCGCCACCGAAGCGCTCGGCACGGCGGTGCCAGGCCAGGTGCAGGGCGCCAGCGAAGGCGTGCTTCATCGGCCCGCCCCAGGTCATGCCGAAGAACAGCTCGGACACACCCCAAGCCACGCCAACGGCGAGGATCGCCGCCAGCACCCAGCCGCCGAAGTCGGCGGGCAGGATGCCGGCCACCGGCAGCGTGGCGATGAAGAAGCTCGCTGCGAACATCAGCAGGCTTTTCGGCAGGCGCATCCACGGGCCTTTCGACAGGCGCGAGGGCGGATTCAGGCGGCGCTTGGCGACGAACAGGGCGCCGACGAACATCAGCACCGTGGCCGCCAGCAGGGCGAAGCCAAGGATACGGTTGTGCAGGGCGAAACCGTGCACAACGATGGCCAGCACTGCCGCCAGCACGAAGCCACCGGCGGTGGCCACGTGGGTCTTGGACATGTACTTGTCGCGCTCGACCACGTGGTGCAGATCCACCAGGTAGCGACGCGGCATCTTCAGCAGGCCGCCGATCCAGTCGACCTTGGCTGGTCGGCCACGACGCCACATGAAGAAACGCTTGGCCGCCCCGATGACCGCGAGGGCCAGGGCGGCGAAGAGCAGGAGGGGGAGGATGGTGTTCAACATTTCGTGGTCTCCTTCGCGGGACCGGAAAACAACACGGTTCAGTCCCCTCGCCCCTGCGGGGAGAGGGTTAGGGAGAGGGGGAGCAGGGACCGAAAGTCACCGCCCAACGGACCCTCTCCCCCCGCCCTCTCCCGCAAGCGGGAGAGGGGGCCGTTCGCGTCGTGGCTAAAAATCCTTGCACAGCCGCAAGGCGTCATAGATCGCCGCGTGGGTGTTGCGCTGGGCCACGCAGTCGCCGATGCGGAACAGCAGGTAACCATCGCCCGGCTCGCTCAGACACGGCTGCGGCTTGATCGCGAACAGTGCGTCGACGTCGATCTGACCTTTGTTGCGCGAGCCCTGCTTGAGTGCGTAGTACAGCGATTCGTCCGGACGCACGCCGTTCTCCACCACCACCTGGTCGACCACGCGCTCTTCCTTGGCACCGGTGTATTCGTTCTCCAGCACGGCGACCAGCTTGTCGCCTTCGCGGTAGACCTTCTCCAGCATCAGGTCGCCGGTCATGATCACTTCTTTCGGATACAGGCTGCGGTAGTAGGTCGGGAAGCTGGTCCCGCCAATGGCCACGCCCGGCTTGATGTCGTCAGTGACGATCTCCACCTGAGCGCCCTTGTCGGCCAGGTAGTCGGCCACGGACATGCCGGTGAACTCGCAGATGGTGTCGTACACCAGCACGTTCTTGCCCGGTGCAATCTTGCCCGAGAGCACGTCCCAGCTGCTCACCACCAGACCTTCTGCAGCGCCCCAGTGGTCGTTCTGCTCGAGGAAGGGATGGCCGCCGTTGGCCAGGACGACGATGTCCGGACGCAGGTCGAGGATGCTCGCCTCGTCGGCGCCAGTGCCCAGGCGCAGGTCGATGCCCAGACGCGCCAGCTCCAGCTGGTACCAGCGGGTGATACCGGCGATCTGGTCACGCTGCGGTGCGCGGGCGGCGATGGTGATCTGCCCGCCAAGCTGGTCCTGCTTCTCGAACAGGGTCACGTCGTGGCCGCGCTCGGCGGCAACGCGTGCAGCTTCCATACCGGCCGGGCCACCGCCGACGATCACCACCTTGCGCTTGGCACCGGTGGTCTTCTCGATGATGTGTGGCACGCCCATGTATTCACGGGAGGTGGCAGCGTTCTGGATGCACAGTACGTCCAGGCCTTGGTACTGGCGGTCGATGCAGTAGTTGGCACCGACGCACTGCTTGATCTGGTCGATCTGACCCATCTTGATCTTGGCGATCAGGTGCGGGTCGGCGATGTGCGCGCGGGTCATGCCGACCATGTCCACGTAGCCGCCTTCGAGGATGCGCGTGGCCTGGTTCGGGTCCTTGATGTTCTGTGCGTGCAGCACCGGCACCTTGACCACTTCCTTGATCCCGGCTGCCAGGTGCAGGAAGGGCTCCGGCGGGAAGCTCATGTTCGGAATGACGTTGGCGAGGGTGTTGTGGGTGTCGCAGCCCGAGCCGACGACGCCGATGAAGTCGAGCATGCCGGTGGCGTCGTAGTAGGCGGCGATCTGCTTCATGTCTTCATGGGACAGGCCGTCCGGGTGGAACTCGTCGCCGCAGATGCGCATGCCCACGCAGAAGTCGTCGCCGACTTCCTTGCGTACGGCCTTGAGCACTTCCAGGCCGAACTTCATGCGACCCTCGAAGGTGCCGCCCCATTCGTCGGTACGCTTGTTCACGCGCGGCGACCAGAACTGGTCGATCAGGTGTTGGTGCACGGCGGACAGCTCGACGCCATCCAGACCGCCTTCCTTGGCACGGCGTGCGGCCTGCGCGTAGTTGCCGATCACCCGCCAGATCTCCTCGACCTCGATGGTCTTGCAGGTGGCGCGGTGCACAGGTTCGCGGATGCCGGACGGCGACATCAGGGTCGGCCAGTGGAAACCGTCCCAGCGCGAGCGACGACCCATGTGGGTAATCTGGATCATGATCTTGGCGCCGTGCTTGTGCATGGCGTCGGCCAGATTCTGGAAGTGCGGAATGATGCGGTCGGTGGACAGGTTGACCGAGCTCCACCACTGCTGCGGGCTGTCGATGGCCACCACCGAGGAGCCGCCGCAGATGGCCAGGCCGATACCGCCCTTGGCCTTCTCTTCGTAGTACTTGACGTAGCGCTCGGTGGTCATGCCGCCGTCGGTGGCGTAAACCTCGGCGTGCGCGGTGCTGAGCACACGGTTGCGGATGGTCAGCTTGCCGATCTGGATCGGCTGGAACATTGCTTCGAAGGCCATTACGGCATCCTCACGGTAAGCGCTCTAGCGGTTCCGCTGGAGGTGCTGGCGTCGCGGCTAAAACGGATCGCCGCCCGGCCCTCCCACGGGTTTCTTATGGGTGGTTCAGAGTGGCCGGGTGACGAACAGGCCGTCGTCGTGGCCGTCCTCGGCGCCGCTGTATTCCTGCACGGTGACGGTGCGGATCGGGCTGCCCTTGGCGGCCAGAATCTGGTCGATGGCGCCGGAGAACCAGCCGGTGAACATGTAGTCGACCTTGCGGTTCACCTTGCCGTACACGTAGACGAAGGCCGAATGCTTGAGCTTGACCTCGGCGTGACCGCTTTCCAGGTCGAGCTTCTGCGTTTCGAACAGCCCCCAGCCGCGCTGCGACAGGCGCTTCATGTAGTGCTCGAACACCGCGGCGCCCTCGAGGCCGTGGCACTCGGCTTCCTTCTCGCACCAGTGCCAGGCGGACTTGTAGCCGGCCTTGTAGAGGATCTCGGCGTACTTCTCGGCGCCGAGCACTTCCTCGATGCCCATGTGGTTGTTGACGAAGAAATGGCGCGGCACATACAGCATCGGCAGGGCGTCGGTGGTCCAGACGCCGGTTTCGTCGTCGACTTCGATGGGCATTTCGGGGGCGTGGGTGGTCATGTGTTCTAGCTCCAGAATTCGTTGGTTTTTGCCCTCTCCCCAACCCTCTCCCGCAAGCGGGAGAGGGGGCTGTCCGTGCATGCACAGCTTCAAGTGCATGCCGGCCGCTTTGCTCCCCTCTCCCATTTATGGGAGAGGGGTCGGGGGAGAGGGCGTGGTTGGAAAGGCTTACTCGCCCCAGACGTCTTTCAGTACCCTTACCCAGTTCTCGCCCATGACCTTGCGTACCACGCGCTCGGGCATGCCGCGCTTGAGCAGGGTCTCGGTGAGGTTGGGGAACTCGCCGACGGTGCGGATGCCCAGCGGGTTGACGATCTTGCCGAAGTTGGTCAGGCGCCGGGCGTAGCCCTTGTCGTGGGTCAGGTACTCGAAGAAGTCCTGGCCGTGGCCCTGGGTGAAGTCGGTGCCGATGCCGATGGCGTCTTCGCCGACCAGGTTCATCACGTATTCGATGGCCTCGGCGTAGTCATCGATGGTCGAGTCGATGCCCTTGGCCAGGAACGGCGCGAACATGGTCACGCCAACGAAGCCGCCGTGGTCGGCGATGAACTTCAGCTCTTCATCGGACTTGTTGCGCGGGTGTTCTTTCAGGCCGGACGGCAGGCAGTGGGAATAGCACACCGGCTTCTTCGATTCGAGGATGACTTCCTCGCTGGTCTTGGAGCCGACGTGGGACAGGTCGCACATGATGCCAACGCGGTTCATCTCGGCGACGATCTCGCGGCCGAAGCCGGAAAGCCCGCCGTCGCGCTCGTAGCAGCCGGTGCCGACCAGGTTCTGGGTGTTGTAGCACATCTGCACGATGCCCACGCCGAGCTGCTTGAACACTTCGACGTAGCCGATCTGATCCTCGAACGCGTGGGCATTCTGGAAGCCGTAGAGAATGCCGGTCTTGCCTTGTTCCTTGGCCTTGCGGATGTCGGTGGTGGTGCGCACCGGGATGACCAGGTCGCTGTTCTCGCGGATCAGGTTATTGCTGGCGACGATGTTGTTCACCGTGGCCTGGAACCCTTCCCACACCGACACGGTGCAGTTGGCCGCGGTCAGGCCGCCCTTGCGCATGTCTTCGAACAGTTCGCGGTTCCACTTGGCGATGATCAGACCGTCGATGACGATGCTGTCGGCGTGCAATTCGGCTGGGCTCATCAGGCTTGTCCCCTAAACAGATGCGCCGAGTCGGTTGTCGGCGCTTTGGGGAGAGCTTATCCCTGGGGGGCAGGGCGACCCGGTGCAAAAACGACTGGGGGTTTGCCGAAAGCGTCAAATGGAGGTCGTGAACGGATACGTCACGAGCCGGGGGTCATTTCGGTTTGTACGCGCAATACCCCGGTCGTGGACCGACCTTGGGGTGATGACGACAGGTGTCCGGGCGCTTGTCGTAGACGGTGCACAGCCGCGTCTTGCGATCGAGGAACAGGCAGTCGTTATTGGACATGCGGATCAGGGTGAAGATGCCGGACTTCTGGTTGAAGCGCTCGACGATGCCGTCCTTCTGCAGGCGCTTGGCGATGTTCTTCGGTGGCTCGCTGCGCTCGAACTCGTCCACCAGCTCCAGGCGGATCAGATCGTTCAGGCGCACCTCAACCGGCATGGTGCAGCAGGTGGACATGCAGCTATGGCACATGTCTGCCGTGTATTTGGCCCAGGTTTCCAGGCGGTCGATTTCTGCAGCGGCTATCAGGCGGGGCTTTATCATGATGCTCGGGTAGGCCTGTCTTGTGTGGCGGACTGTTCGCTGCGCTCCCAAGTCCGCCATACGGTCACGGGGCGGCGATGATAGCGGGCGCGCCGCATTTGTGAAGCACCGGCTGGCGGCTGATCGCTTTGCGTTGTGCCTGTGAACGGCTTGGCAGTCGTCTCTCTGGGGGTGGGTCGGCGCGGCTCCTATACTGTGGCTCGTCTCGGGCGGCCAGCAGGAACGTGAGGCGACTTCTTTCTCAGGATTGGGACATAACGCATGCAATGGATTTTCATGCTGGTCGGTTTGGTGCTCGGCGTGGGCGTCAGCGAATCGGTCACGGGTGCGCTTCTTGGCGGTCTGATCGGCCTCAGCCTGGGCCAGGCGCTGCGTCTGCAAGGGCTGGAGACGCGTAATGCGCAACTGGCTGCGCAGCTCAAGGACTTCGCCGAGCGCTTCGAACGCGGAACTCGTGCCATCCACGAGCGCCTGGTCAAGGTCGAGCAGGGCGAGCGAAGCGAACCTGAGTCGGTTCCCGCGTCTGCTGACCCTGTCGCCAGTTCCGCGCCCGAGGCCCAGCCCGAGCCGGTCGTTGCTGAAGAGCCCGAGCTGGACTGGACACTTGATCCGCTGCCTGAGATCGAAACATCGCAGCCTGTCGCAGAACCTGCGTCACTGGCTGCTCAGGTTGCTTACCAGCCGCAATCGGCAGCGCAACAAAGCCCCTGGCGCGAGCAAGCGCCACGAGAACCGAACCTGATCGAGCGTGGCATCGCCGCGGCCAAGGCTTGGCTGTTCGGCGGCAACACCGTGCTGCGAGTCGGCGTGGTACTGCTGTTTCTCGGCCTGGCCTTCCTCCTGCGCTACGCCACCGAAGGTGTCGAGGTACCGGTAGAGTTGCGTTACATGGGTGTTGCGGCCAGCGCCCTGGCGTTGCTTGGCCTGGGCTGGTGGTTGCGCCGACGCAATCGCAACTACGCCCTGGTGCTGCAAGGCACCGGCATCGCCGTGCTGTACCTGACGGTGTTCGCCGCCATGCGCCTGCATCCATTGCTCGACCCCGGCATGGCCCTCGGCCTGCTGGTGGCAGTGACGCTGTTCTCGGCAATTCTCGCCGTGCAGCAGAATGCCCTCGGCCTGGCCGCTGCAGCGGCGCTGGGTGGCTTCGCCGCGCCGATTCTCACGTCCACCGGCAGCGGCAATCATGTTGCGCTGTTCTCCTATTTCGCTCTGCTCAACGCCGGCATCTTTGCCATCGCCTGGTTCAAGGCTTGGCGTCTGCTCAACCTGATCGGCTTCGTCGGCACCTTCGGTATCGGTTTCGCCTGGGGCCTGCGTTCCTACACGCCCGACCTGTTGTGGAGCACCGAACCGTTCCTGCTGCTGTTCTTCCTGATGTACGTGGCCATCGGTTTGCTGTTCGCCCGCTGCACCCTGCGTGACGCGGCGGATGCGCCCGAGGCACGTGATGAATTGCTGCGCTGGTCGCTACGGCGTGGCGATTACGTCGATGCCACCACGCTGTTTGGTCCGCCGCTGGTGGGGTTCGGCCTGCAGGTGGCGCTGGTGCGGCATATCGAGTTCGCCGCTGCCTTCAGCGCGCTCGGCATGGGGCTGTTCTATTTACTGTTGGCGCGCGTGCTCAAGGCGCGTGCCGGCGAACGCGCGTTGCTGCTGGTGGAAACCTGCCTGGCGCTCGGCGTGGTATTCGCCAGCCTGGCCATACCGCTTGGCCTGGATGCGCGCTGGACGGCGGCCGCCTGGGCCGTGGAAGGCGCCGGCATCTTCTGGTTGGGGCTGCGGCAGGGGCGACCGCTGGCGCGTGCCTTCGCCCTGTTGCTGCAGGTGGGCGCGGCGCTGGCCTTCGTCAGTGGGCTGGATTTCGGCTACGACAGCCTGCTCGACGGCTCGCCGCTGGGTGCGCTTATGCTCGGTGCGGCGCTGCTGTTCAGCTATTGGCAGTCGCGCTCGATGCCTGGCGCGGCCAACGCCTGGGAACTCCGACTGCTGCCCTGGTTGGGCCTGGCCGGGCTGGCGTTTCTCTACCTGATCGCACCGCTGCTGTTCGAGGCCCCCGGTACCGCCATCGCCTGGGCGCTGGCCGGCCTGGCGACGCTGTTCGTCGGCCTGCGCATCGCCGCGCCGAGCTTCGTCTACAGCGCATTCACCGTGCAGTTGCTCGGCGGGCTGCTGTTCCTCGGGCAGATGGCGCTGGATTCGCTGGTTGGCCGCAGCGGCTTGAGCGCTGGTTGGTTTGGCTTGCTGGCGGCGTCGATGGTCGGTCTGGGGCTGATCGCCGGCATGCTGCTGGCCGCGCGTGATCCGCAGATTCGAGAGAATCGCCGCCTACTCGGCGCCCTGTCGCTGGTGATGCTGGTGGGCCTGGTATTTATCAACCTGGCGGTGCTGTTCGTCCTGCCCTGGGTGGCGGCTGCCGCTGTGTGGGGCGGCACGGGCCTGCTGATTCTGTGGCTGGCGCTGTATCTGCAGCAGCGCGCGGCGTTCCTGTTCAGCTTGGCGCTGCAGGTCTTCGCTGGCCTGGCCTTCCTTGCCGCTGGGCCGTTGCTGCTGTCGGGTATCAGTGGCGAGGGCTTGTCGCCGCTGGCGCACACCGGCTTCTGGACGCCCGCTGTGCTCGGCCTGGCCGCGCAGATTGGCGCCTGGCGCCTGCAGGGGCTGGCGCGTAGCGGCCGTAATACGGGCATCGATGGCCTCAGTCTGCAGCGCCTGGGCCAGCTGTTGCTGGCCTGGGGGGCGGCCTGGTGGGCCCTGGCTTTGGCCAGTGAGGTGCTGCGCTTCGTGAGCGACGACATGCAGGCCAGCATGTTGCTGGTACTGGCTGCGCTGTCGGCGCTGCTCTGGATGCTGCTGGCGTTACGCACCCGCTGGCGCGAGTTGGCGGTGCTATGCAGCCTGCTGGCACCGGTGGCAGGCCTGATTCTGGCCTATGCCTGGCATCCGCTGTATCACCCAGCGGCGAACTATGGCTGGCTGGGTTGGATCGCTGTGCTCGCCGCGCATCTGTTGATGCTGAGGCGTTTGAGCGCGCTGCTACCGAACACCGCCGCCAGCGTCGCTCATGTACTCGGTTGCTGGTTGTTGCTTGGCGTGCTGGCGTTGGAGCTGCGTTATCTGCTGCTGAGTCTGTCCGAGCACTACAACGCCTGGCGCTGGTTGGGCTGGGCGTTGATACCTACTGCCTATCTGTGGGCCATGGCCCAGTCGCGTCGCCTGCCCTGGCCGGTGGCCAGTTTCGACCGTGAGTACCGGCTTTGGGCGGCGGCGCTGCTGGCAGCATTGATGCTCGCCTGGTTCTGGCTGGCCAATGCCAATAGCGCCGGTGATAGCGATCCGCTGCCTTATCTGCCGCTGTTCAATCCACTGGAGTTGGGTTTGCTGCTGTGTCTGGGCGCGCTGTTTGTCTGGGCACGTGATGCGCTGCCGCGTTTCGGCCTGGCACCGGTGCGAGTGCTGCCGGTGGTGCAGGGCGTCGCAGGTGTTTCGCTGTTTGCCCTGCTGACGGTGACGGTGATGCGTACCGCGCACCACTGGGGTGGTGTGCCCTGGCAGACGTCAGCGTTGTTCGATTCGATGCTGGTGCAGGCCGGGCTGTCCATCGTCTGGACCCTGATCGCCCTGGCGCTGATGCTCTTTGGGCATCTACGCGTACGCCGCGAGCTGTGGCTGTTAGGTGCTGCGCTGATCGCCCTGGTGGTAGCCAAGTTGTTCTTCGTCGAGCTGGGCAACCGTGGTGGCCTGGAGCGCATCGTCTCGTTCATCGGGGTCGGTGTGCTGTTGCTGGTGGTGGGCTATTTCGCCCCGCTGCCGCCGCGCAAGGCCGAAGAGTCGGCTGCTAACGAACAGGAGTCTGCCGTATGAGCTTCATCCGTTGGGGCCTGCTCCTGAGTTTGTCGTTGAGTGCGCTCAGTCAGGCCAGTGAGAAACCTCAGGACTATCGATATGGCGCAGCGCTGCAACTCGCTGGTGAGGGACCCTGGTATCGCCTGGAGCTGCCCTTCGCTGCTCACCTCGCCGCCGGCCATGGCGACTTGCGCGATCTGCGCGTATTCGACAGCAACGGCCAGATGCAGGCCTACGCGTTGATTCCGGGGCGTAGCGAGACCGTGCAGCAGGAACAGGAGCATGGCGTACGCTGGTTTCCGTTGCGAAGCCGCGCCGATGCTCAGGAAATACCCGCGCTGCGCGTCGAGCGCAGCACCACGGGCACGCTGATCGAACTTCGCGGCGATGCACCGGCCAAAAGCGAGCAGCAACTGCGCGGCTGGTTGCTCGATGCCAGCGCCATCGATGCGCCGCTGGTGCGTCTGAATCTGGACTGGAGCGGGGCAGAGGAAGGATTTCAGCGTTTCAGCATCGAGGCCAGTGACGATCTGCAGCACTGGCGTAGTTGGGGAGACGGGCAGGTGGCGCGTCTGAGCTTCGCCGATGAGCGTATCGAGCAGCGTCAGGTCGAACTGCCTGGGCAGCGTGCCCGTTATCTGCGTCTGCTGTGGCGCAATCCTGCCCAGGCCCCGCAACTGCAGGCCGTTACCCTGCGCAGTCAACGGCAGGCTCATCAGGCTGCGCCGCTGGTATGGTCCGAGCCCATGTCGGCGCAGACCAGCGCTGAGGGGCTGTACCAGTGGCAGTTACCGCTGGCCCTGCCTCTGGAACGGCTGCGTATCGCGCTGGAGCAGAGCAATACCCTGGCGCCACTGCGTATCGAGGCGCGTAGCAGCGATCAGGGCACCTGGCGTCCGCTGGTCAGCGGGGTGCTCTATCGCTTGCCCGAATCCGGGCGCGAAGTTGTCAACGATGCATTGGCCCTGCCCGGTTGGCCGCTGCAACAACTGCGTGTGCAGGTGGATGCCCGGGGCGGCGGCTTGGGTGTGGATACGCCACGCTTGCAGGTCGCGCTGCGTGCCACGCAACTGGTGTTTCTCGCCCGTGGCGAGCCGCCTTATCGGCTGGCGTTGGGTAGCTCGAGCGCGCAGTCGGCAGCCTTGCCACTGCACACCCTGATCCCCGGTTATCAGGCGGAGCGACTTGTCAGTCTTGGCCGTGCCGAGTTGACCGAGGCGTTTGCCTCTGCGCTCGAGCCACAAGCCGGCTCCGGCCAGGACTGGCAGCGCTGGGGACTCTGGGTTGTACTGTTAGTGGGCGTTGTGTTGCTGGCCGCGATGGCCGCCAGTGTGCTGCGCCGCCCGCCGGACGTCTGAGAGGTATGGACCAATAAAGCCCAGCTGCGGCAGGGCTTTTGCCGTATCTAGGCACCCCGCGCCACTCCAGCATTGAAGGTCAGGAAGGCCCTTGTGTATTTCGATTCGCGTCATCGTCCAGTCGTCTTGTGTCGCGTGTGTACGTGATTCAAGTGCTGCCTCGCCGGGAATACGGCGGCGTCGCTGATGCAGGCCTGCATGGCTTCGGGCTGGAGTTTCTCGGCACCGGTAATGGTGACGCTGCTGGTGTGTCTGGGGGGGGATCCTGCTGGCGCACTGGGTGACCCGCCAGCGCGACTTTCCCGGACGTGAGAGTTTCATCCTGCTGCATCTGGCCAGCCTCTGCTGGATGGTTACTGCAGCGCTGGAAATGACCTTCCTCAGCGCCACCTCAGTGAACTCAAGCTGGCTGAAGCACTGGCGCTGAGCGAGGAGCGCCTGCGCACCATCTCCAGCCTGCATGAACAACTGCGCGAACAGGCCCTGTGTGATCCGCTGACCGGGTTGTACAACCGTCGTTATCTGGATGAGTTCTTCGAGCGCGAGCTGGCCAGGGCATAGCGCGAGAACCTGCCACTGGCGCTGGCCCTGATCGATCTTGATCACTTCAAGCGCCTCAACGACGAATGCGGCCACCTGGTCGGCGACGACGTGCTCAAGGCCGTCGCGCAGCACCTGCTGGACAACCTGCGCAGCACCGATGCGGTGTTTCGTATCGGCGGCGAAGAGTTTCTGCTGATATTGCCGGGCGCCGATCCGCGCGAGGCCAGCGAGCGCCTGCAGAGCATCTGCGCGCAACTGGCGACTCGCGATGTCGCCACCCGTGGCGGCGACCAGCGTGTGACCCTGTCTGCCGGCCTGGCCCATTGGCCTGAGCAGGGGCAGGCACTCGACGAGCTGCTGCAGGCTGCCGACGCCGCGCTGTACCAGGCCAAACGCGACGGGCGCAATCGTGTTTGCGGGCTGCTGGCAGACGCCGATCTCAGCCATCCATCCCGGCAGGCAGCATTGCGCGGCGACTCGGGTTAAACTGCGCGCGATTTTTCCCCTTTCCGGAGCCGTCCATGTCCCGCGTCACCCTGAGCCGCTACCTGATCGAGCAGACTCGCAGCCACAACACCCCGGCCGACCTGCGTTTCCTTATCGAAGTCGTGGCGCGGGCCTGCAAGGCGATCAGCCATCAGGTGTCCAAGGGCGCCCTCGGCGGCGTGCTGGGCAGCCTGGACAGCGAAAACGTGCAGGGCGAAGTGCAGAAGAAGCTCGACGTGATCTCCAACGAAATCCTCCTCGAAGCCAACGAGTGGGGCGGCCACCTGGCCGGCATGGCCTCCGAGGAAATGGACAACGCCTACCAGATCCCCGGCAAGTACCCCAAAGGTGCCTACCTGCTGGTGTTCGACCCGCTGGACGGCTCCAGCAATATCGACGTCAACGTCTCGGTCGGCACCATCTTCTCGGTGCTGCGCTGCCCCGAGCGCAACGGTGAAACCGGCGACCTGGGCGAGGACGCCTTCCTCCAGCCGGGCACCCAGCAGGTCGCTGCCGGCTACGCCATCTACGGCCCGCAGACCATGCTGATGCTGACCCTGGGCGATGGCGTGAAGGGCTTCACCCTGGATCGTGAACTCGGCAGCTTCGTGCTCACCCACGACAACATCAAGGTGCCAGAGTCGACCAAGGAATTCGCCATCAACATGTCCAACCAGCGCCACTGGGAAGCCCCGGTGCAGCGTTACGTCTCCGAGCTGCTGGCCGGTGAAACCGGGCCGCTGGGGCGTAACTACAACATGCGCTGGATCGCCTCGATGGTGGCCGACGTGCACCGTATTCTCACTCGCGGTGGTGTGTTCATGTACCCGCGTGATGCCCGTGAGCCGGACAAACCGGGCAAGCTGCGCCTGATGTACGAGGCCAACCCGATGTCGATGATCATCGAGCAGGCTGGTGGCGCTGCGACCGACGGTAACCAGCGCATTCTCGATATCCAGCCCACTTCCCTGCACCAGCGCGTGCCGGTATTCCTCGGCTCCAAGGAAGAAGTGCTGCGTATCACCGCCTACCACCGCAACTGATGAGTACCTGGCAACCGCTGCTCGACTGGTGGTTCGGTGCCGAAGGCAGCGCTACCGAAGTCGCCGCAGCGCGCCAGGGGTTGTGGTTCGGCAAGCGCGACAGCCAGGACCGTGAGGCAGAGGCGCGGTTCGGCGCCCTGGTCGAGCGGGCGCTGGCTGGCGATCTCAAGGATTGGCTGGATGACCCGCAGGCTTGGCTGGCACAGCTGATCCTGCTCGATCAGCTGCCGCGCATGATCTTTCGCGATACGCCGCGGGCCTTTGCCGGCGACAGCCGGGCTCGCCCATTGCTGCAGGAAGGGCTTGAGCGTGGCTGGGATCGTAGGCTGACGCCGATCCAGCGGGTGTTTGCCTATCTGATCTTCGAGCACGCCGAAGATCTGCCCTTGCAGGACCGCGCGGTCGAGCTGTTTGCTGATCTGCTGAACGAAGCCGCTGTCGATGAGCGGCCATTGTTCGCCGATTTCCTCGATTTTGCCGAGCGTCATCAGCGGGTGATTGTCCGTTTCGGTCGCTTTCCTCATCGCAATGCGATTCTCGGTCGCGCCTCCACTGACGAAGAGCAAGCCTTCCTGCGGGAACCCGGCTCGCGTTTCTGAACTCCAAGCGGGCAAGTCGTCGCCGGCTATGCCAAGCTTGCTGGCACCTTCCCATCAGGAGCTTCATCCATGTCGATGCGTATCGTCGCGTTGCTCGCCTGTTGCCTGCTCGCTGCCTGCAGCAAGGTCAATCAGGAAAACTACTCCAAGCTCAAGGCCGGTATGAGCAAGCAGGAAGTGGAAAGCCTGCTCGGCGCGCCCGGTGAGTGTGCCGGCGCACTGGGAATGACCAGTTGCACTTGGGGCGACGACAAGGCCTATATCAGTGTCCAGTACGCCGGGGACAAGGTCATGCTGTTCTCCGGCAAGGGACTCAAGTAAACAGGAGCTTCCATGCGTTCGATCCTAATCGCCAGCGCCATTCTCGCCCTGGTCGGCTGCGCCAATTCCGGTACCGGCAGCATCCCCAAACCGCCACCGCAGACCATGCAGGTCGATCTGCAGCGTTACCAGGGCACCTGGTACGAGCTGGCGCGCCTGCCGATGTTCTTCCAGCGCAACTGCGTGCAGTCCGAAGCGCATTACGGTCTGCGTGACGATGGCCGCATCGACGTGACCAACCGCTGCCGTGACAAGGACGGTGAGTGGATCGAGGCCAAGGGCGTCGCCGAGTCTCAGGTCGAGGGGCGCACCGACAAGCTGTGGGTACGCTTCGATAACTGGGCCAGCAAGCTGCTGCCGATCAAGGGCGACTATTGGGTGATCTACCACGACGAGGACTATCGCGTGGCGCTGGTCGGTCACCCGGAGCACAAGTACCTGTGGCTGCTCGCGCGCACCCCTGAGGTGGATCAGGAAACCCGCGATAAATTGCTCAGCGTCGCGCGTGAGCAGGGTTACGTCACCTCGGACCTGATCTGGCGTCAGACCGATTGATACACCCATAGCTGGCTTGCCTCGGCTACGTAACGGGGTGCGTTAGGCCCGCTCCCCTGTAGGAGCGAGCTTGCTCGCGATCAGATCGGCTGGCGAACATCGAGGGATCGCCGGCAAGCCGGCTCCTACGTAGGCGGGGGCCGGGCTACGCTTTCACTCCCAGTCCAGGCGCGCCAGCTTCCATTCGCTGCCGTCGAGCCACCATTCCAGCTTCACCGAATAGTGCCGCGCGCTGTCGGGGATCAACCCCTCGGCGCCACTCAGGCCTACCTGAGCTTCGGTATAGCCCTTGCTGCTGATCGCAGCATCGATCCAGCTGTTCTTGCCCAGTGCGATGACCTTGATGTTCTTGTGGCGCAGGAACAGCAGGGTCATGGTGCGCTTGGCCCATTCACGGTCCAGCTCCTGGCGGGCGAGGAAGTCGCCATGCAACTGCTCCAGCACTGCAGCGGTGCTCTTGGCCTCGATGTTGTCCTGCAACTGCTGAACGGCCGCCTCCAGCGCCGCCTGCGGGACGTCCTTGCCGCCGCAGCCGCCCAGCAGCAGGGCGAAAAACAGCGCCAGGGGCCAGGCCAGAAAGCGTATCGACATGCTGAAACTCCTTTTTCATGGTTATGATGCCGGGCAGAGTGGAACACGGCAGTTGTAGCCCAGCCAACAGGAGCCAACCATGCAGACTTTGTACCCGGAGATTAAACCCTACGCTCGCCATGAACTGGCGGTCGAGCAACCGCACGTGCTGTACATCGACGAGAGCGGCTCTGCGGATGGGTTGCCGGTGTTGTTCATCCATGGCGGCCCCGGCGCCGGCTGCGATTCTGCCAGCCGCCGTTACTTCGATCCCGCCCTGTACCGCATCGTCACCTTCGACCAGCGCGGCTGTGGTCGTTCGACGCCGCACGCGAGTCTGGAGAACAACACCACCCAGGCGCTGATCGCCGATATCGAGCGTATTCGCGAGCATCTGGGCATCGACAAGTTCGTGCTGTTCGGTGGCTCCTGGGGCTCGACCCTGGCGTTGGCCTATGCACAGGCGCATCCGCAGTGCGTGCATGGACTGATCCTGCGCGGCATCTTCCTGTGTCGGCCGCAGGAGTTCAGCTGGTTCTATCAGGAAGGCGCCAGCCGCCTGTTCCCCGATTACTGGGAGGATTACGTGGCGCCCATCCCGGTCGAGGAGCGCGGCGACCTGATGCAGGCCTTCTACAAGCGCCTGACGGGTACCGACCAGATCGCCCAGATGCATGCGGCCAAGGCCTGGTCGACCTGGGAGGGGCGCACTGCCACCCTGCGTCCGAACACTCAGGTGGTCGAGCGCTTCAGCGAGGCGCATCGGGCGCTGTCCATCGCCCGTATCGAGTGCCACTACTTCGTCAACGACGCCTTCCTCGAGCCTAACCAGCTGCTCCGTGACATGCCGAAGATCGCGCATCTGCCGGGCATCATTGTGCATGGCCGATACGACGTTATCTGCCCGTTGGACAATGCCTGGGCGTTGCATCAGGCCTGGCCCAACAGCGAGCTGCAGATCATCCGTGACGCCGGCCACTCGGCGGCCGAGCCGGGTATCACCGATGCGCTGATCCGCGCTGCCGAACAGATGGCCCGGCGCCTGCTCGACCTGCCGCCGGAGGATGCATGAAGCTGCTGATCCAGCGCGTCAGCGGTGCACGGGTGGAGGTCGCAGGTGAGGTGGTTGGCAGCATCGATCAGGGCCTGCTGGCGCTGGTCGGCATCGAGCCGCAGGACGATCAGGCCAGCCTGGCCCGCGCCCTGCACAAGTTGCTGAACTATCGGGTGTTTAGCGATGACGCTGGCAAGATGAATCGCTCGCTGACGGATGTGCAGGGTGGTCTGCTGCTGGTTTCGCAATTCACCCTGGCCGCCGATACCAGGAGCGGCATGCGCCCGAGCTTTTCCAGTGCTGCCTCACCGGTTCAGGGCGCTGCACTGTTCGACGGTCTGGTCGAACTGGCCAGAGCCCAGCATCCGCAGGTCGCCACCGGCCGTTTTGGCGCGGATATGCAGGTGCATCTGGTCAACGATGGGCCGGTGACCTTCCTGCTCGAGGTATAGCGGTAGCTTGTGGGAGCGAGCTCTGCTCGCGAATGCTGGCGACTCGAACGCTTCGCGAGCAGAGCTCGCTCCTACAGGTTGATCGTTCGTGTTTAGAACAATCTGGCCAGCAATGCCGGCACCGCCGTCTCCACCCGCAAGATGCGTTCGCCCAACTGCACAGGTTGCAGGCCTGCGGCTTGGCGCAGCAGATCGACTTCGTAGGGAATCCAGCCACCTTCCGGGCCGATGGCCAGGGTCACGGCCTCCTGCACTGCACGCGGGCAGGTCGGGTAATCACCGGGGTGGCCGGTCAGGCCAAGTGTGCCGGCTGCCAGGGCTGGTAGGCGATCCTCGACGAAGGGCTTGAAGCGTTTCTCGATGCTCACTTCGGGCAGCACCGTGTCGCGCGCCTGTTCCAGACCGAGGATCAGCTGTTCGCGAATGGCCTCGGCCTCGAGAAACGGTGTCTGCCAGAAACTCTTCTCCACCCGGTAGCTGTTGACCAATACCAGGCGCGCCACGCCCATGGCGCTGACCGTCTGCAGCACGCGCTTGAGCATCTTCGGGCGGGGCAGGGCGAGGATCAGGGTCAGCGGTAGCTTGGCCGGTGGCGGCTGGTCGAGACTGACATGCAGTTCGGCATGCTCGGCATCCAGGGCGATCAGTCGACCTTCGCCCATCAGCCCGCCAAGATGACCGACGCGCAGGCGATCACCGGTCTCGGCGCGATGCACGTCATGTAGATGTTTCAGGCGCCTGCCACTGAGGCGTACCCGCTCGCCACCGACGAAGTCGGCGTCCTCCAGCAGCAGCAGGTTCACGGCAGCGGTGTGGGTGGCTGGCCTTCGGGCTTGGCTTCTTCTTCGGCGTGTTCCTGGTCGCGCTTGCGCTTGACCAGCGCGCCAGCCAGTACACCGGCTTCGAACAGTAGCCACATCGGCACGGCCAACAGGGTCTGCGAGAACACGTCCGGCGGCGTCAGCACCATACCGACCACGAAGCAGCCGACAATGACGTAGGGGCGGCTCTTGCGCAGAGTCGCTACGTCGACCAGACCTATCCAGATAACCAGGAAGGTAGCGATAGGGATCTCGAAGGCTACGCCAAAGGCGAAGAACAGCGTCAGGACGAAATCCAGGTACTGGCCGATGTCGGTCATCATCGCCACGCCTTCCGGGGTCACGCTGGCGAAGAAGCCGAACATGATCGGGAACACCACGAAGTAGGCGAAGGCCATGCCGGCATAGAACAGGAAAATACTGGAGACCAGCAGTGGCACCGCGATACGCCGTTCGTGGGTGTACAGCCCTGGCGCGATGAAGCCCCAGATCTGGTGCAGGATCACCGGCATGCCGAGAAACAACGCACACATCAGGGTCAGCTTGAATGGCGTCAGAAACGGCGAGGCGACCCCTGTGGCGATCATCGTCGCGCCTTCTGGCAGATAGGCGCGTAACGGCGCAGCGACCAGGGCGTAGATATCCTGAGCGAAGTAGAACAGGCCGGCGAAGATCAGCAGGATGATCACTACACAGCGCAACAGACGAGTACGCAGCTCGGCCAGATGCGAGACCAGAGGCATTTCCTGGTCGGCTTGTGGATTATTGCTCATGGCTGGGGATTCTTGTCCTGAACGCTCGGGGCCGTGTCGGCAGTCGGTTTGGCGCTGTTCTCCGCTGGCGGATTGTCGCTTTTGCCGGTGCCGAGAATGTCCTGCTTCATCGCCTGCATTTCCCGCTCGAGTTCGAGAATCCGCTCGTTATGCAACTGACGGCGAATCTCGTCGGCGCCGATCTCGCGCTCCACCTCGGCCTTGATCGAGTTGAAGCTGCGCTTTATCCGGCCGATCCACAGGCTGGCCGTACGCACGGCGCCTGGCAGGCGCTCGGGGCCGAGCACCACCAGGGCCACCAGACCGACCAGCAGCAGCTCGGTAAAACCGATGTCGAACATGGCTTAGTCTTTCTTCGCTGGCTCTTCGACCTTGCGTGCCTGGGCGTCGATGGTCTGGCCCTTGGGCTCTTCCACGGCTGGCTTTTCAGCTTCGCCGCTATCCATCGATTTGCGGAAACCCTTGATCGCATCGCCCAGATCCGAGCCAAGGCCTTTCAGGCGCTTGGTGCCGAACAGCATGACCACGATGAGCAGGATGATCAGGAGTTGCCAGATGCTTATACCGCCGAAACCCATGGTATGTACTCCGTTGTGAAGGTTTATTCGGATTGCGGTCGCGCGGCTTTTTCCGCGTGGCCGGAGAGGCCGAAACGACGATCCAGTTCGTCCAGCACGGCCTGCGGATGCTGGCCGAGAGCGGCAAGCATGACCAGGCTGTGGAACCACAGATCGGCAGTTTCGTAGATCAGGTCCTGACAGTCACCGCTGACGGCGGCGTCCTTGGCGGCGAGGATGGTTTCCACCGATTCCTCGCCGACCTTTTCCAGAATCTTGTTCAGGCCCTTGTGATACAGGCTGGCGACGTAGGAGCTGTCGGGTGCCGCACCCTTACGCGCTTCCAGTACGTCGGCCAGGCGGCTCAGGGTGTCACTCATGGCTATGTCCTGCATAGATGGCGTGCGGATCTTTCAGCACGGCGTCGACGGTTTTCCAGCTGCCATTCTCGTATACGCGGTAGAAGCAGCTCTCACGTCCTGTATGGCAGGCGATGCCGCCCAGTTGCTCGACCATCAGTACGATGACGTCGGCGTCGCAGTCCAGGCGCAACTCGTGCAGCTTCTGCACATGACCGGATTCCTCGCCCTTGCGCCACAGCTTGCCGCGCGAGCGCGACCAGTAGATGGCGCGCTGTTCGTTGACGGTAAGGGTTAGGGATTCGCGGTTCATCCAGGCCATCATCAGGATGCGGCCGGTCTGGTGATCCTGGGCGATGGCCGGCACCAGGCCGTCTTCGTTCCAGTGGATTTCGTCGAGCCAATCGTTCATCGCTATTCCGTATCTGTTGCGCCGGGCCTCGGCCCGTGAATTCCTCAAGTGTGCCAGTGCCGCAGCCAACTGGCTATCGGCGCAGCACCAGATAGAGCCCGCCGCCAACCATCAGCCAGGCTGGCCAGGTGGCCAGCAGTGGTGCCAGGCCTTGCATGGTGCCGGCGCCGATCAGTGCGGCGCCGAGCAGGCGTAGTGGCCATCGGTCGCTGCTGGGGTGCTGCTCTTCCCGTTGCTGCGAGCGCTGCAGGCGCTCCAGGGTGTCGCGGGCGATCTGCGACAGGTGCGGCACCTGCTCGGCCTGTTGCTGCAGATTGCGCAGCAGGTGTAACGGGCTGATGCGTTCGCGCATCCAGCGCTCGAGGAAGGGCTGGGCGGTGCTCCACAGATCCAGATCCGGATACAGCTGGCGGCCAAGGCCTTCGATGTTGAGCAGGGTCTTTTGCAGCAAGACGAGTTGCGGCTGCACTTCCATATTGAAGCGTCGGGCGGTCTGGAACAGACGCAGTAGCAGCTGGCCGAAGGAAATATCTTTCAGCGGGCGCTCGAAGATCGGCTCGCACACGGTGCGAATCGCCGCCTCGAACTCGTTGACCTTGGTGTCGGCCGGTACCCAGCCCGAGTCGATGTGCAGCTGCGCGACCTTGCGGTAGTCGCGCTTGAAGAAGGCGAGCAGGTTGCGCGCCAGGTAGTCCTGGTCTTCGTCGGTAAGGCTGCCGACAATGCCACAGTCGATGGCGATGTACTGCGGGCTCCAGGGCGTACGGGTGCTGACGAAGAT
This sequence comes from Ectopseudomonas oleovorans, assembly GCF_029845265.1. NCBI lineage: Bacteria > Pseudomonadati > Pseudomonadota > Gammaproteobacteria > Pseudomonadales > Pseudomonadaceae > Ectopseudomonas > Ectopseudomonas oleovorans. The sequence continues at coordinate 4,136 of NZ_JAOCLK010000008.1, read as the reverse complement.
GTTGCCGGGGTGCATGTCGGCATGGAAGAAACTGTCGCGAAAGACCTGGGTGAAGAAAATCTCCACGCCACGTTCAGCCAGGAGTTTCATGTCGGTGCGCTGGTCGGCCAGGGTGGCCAGGTCGGTGACCGGGATGCCGTAGATACGCTCCATCACCAGCACTTGAGGGCGGCACAGATCCCAGTACACCTGGGGCACGTAGAGCAGCGGCGAGCCTTCGAAATTGCGCCGCAGCTGGCTGGCGTTGGCAGCTTCGCGCAGCAGGTCGAGTTCGTCAAAGATGGTCTTCTCGTAGTCGCTGACCACTTCCACCGGGCGCAGACGGCGGGCGTCGGCAGAGGCTTTCTCGGCGATACGGGCGATCAGGAACAGCCAGGCCAGATCCTGGCGGATCACCGGCTTGAGGCCAGGCCTCACCACCTTGACCACCACTTCCTCGCCGCTCTTGAGCTGCGCGGCATGTACCTGGGCGACAGAGGCGGAAGCCAGCGGTTGGCTGTCGAAGCGGGCGAACAGCTCGCTCACCGGGGCGCCGAGCTGGCGCTCGATCAGGGCGATGGCCTGAGCTTCGGGGAAGGGCGGCACCTGATCTTGCAGGCGCGCCAGTTCATCGGCGATGTCCGGCGGTAGCAGGTCGCGGCGGGTAGACAGCAGTTGACCGAACTTGATGAAGATCGGCCCCAGATCCTCCAATGCCAGGCGCAGGCGTGTGCCACGCGAAAGGTCGAGCGGCTTGCGCGGCAGCCAGCGCCACGGCAGCAGCCAGGACAGCGCCCGCAGCCAGAAAGGCAGCGGCAGTGCGAGGAGCAGATCGTCCAGTTGGTAGCGAATGACCACGCGCTGGATGCGCAACAGACGGCGAACGGCAAGCAGCTTCATGCGTCGGGCTTATGGGCAGAGGTGAGGCGCTCGATGCGTGCTTCCAGGCGGTCGAGGGCGAGTTTGAGTTGATCCAGCTCGGCGAAACGCGCATTGGCTTCGCGCTGGCCCACCAGGGTGCGTGATTCTTCGGCCAGGTAGTCGGCCAGATTCTGCTTGAGGCTGGTGGCGCCGTGGCTGGCGAGATTGACCCGGCTGCGCAGGTGACCGGCGAGCAGGGTAGTGGCCACCGGGCCGAGCCAGCGCGAGATTTCGTATTCCCAGTCCAGCTCCAGATCCTGCAGGATGCCGGCCAGTTGCAGCAGCACCGCGCTGTCGCCATCGAGCGATACCTCGGGGCGGTGCAGGATGGCGGTTTTCTCGCGGCTCAGGGCCAGGCGAACCAGGCTGGCGGCAGGTGCGGTCAGGGTGCAGTCGGCGGGTGCATGCCACTGTGCGGCGAGTTGCAAACCATCACCACCGGGCAGAATGAACAGCTCCAGTGTCGGGCTCTGGCACTGCACGGCGATGACCTTGCCACTCAGTGCCTGCAAGCGCGGCAAGGCCGTGCCATCGAGGCTGAGAACCCGGTTGAGGCCCGCCTCGACGCCCGCCAGCAAGCCCGTGATGAGCATTAAGGCTTGATGCCGCGGTGCAGGGCGACGATGCCGCCGGTCATGTTGTGGTAGGTGACGCGCTCGAAGCCGGCGTCGACCATCATCGCCTTGAGGGTTTCCTGATCCGGGTGCATGCGGATCGACTCGGCCAGGTAGCGGTAGCTTTCCGAATCGTTGGTGATCAGCTTGCCGGCCAGCGGCATGAAGCTGAACGAGTAGGTGTCGTAGACCTTGGCCAGCAGTGGGTTGCCGGGTTTGGAGAACTCCAGCACCAGCAGGCGACCACCGGGCTTGAGCACGCGCAGCATGGAGCGCAGAGCGTCTTCCTTGTGGGTGACGTTGCGCAGGCCGAAGGCGATGGTCACCACGTCGAAGTGGTTGTCGGGAAACGGCAGCTTCTCGGCATCGGCCTGGACGAACTGCACGTTGCCGGCTACGCCCTTGTCCAGCAGGCGGTCACGACCGACCTTGAGCATCGAGTCGTTGATGTCGGCCAGCACCACTTCACCGGTCGGGCCGACGATGCTGGCGAACTTGCGGGTCAGGTCACCGGTGCCGCCAGCGATGTCCAGCACGCGGTTGCCGGTGCGCACGCCGGACAGTTCGATGGTGAAGCGCTTCCACAGGCGATGCAGGCCACCGGACAGCACGTCGTTCATCAGATCGTACTTGGCCGCCACCGAGTGGAAGACTTCGGCCACTTTCTCCGCCTTCTGGCTTTCCGGCACATCCTGGAAACCGAAGTGGGTGGTGGGTTCCTGCTCCTGGGCCTTGCGTGGATCGCTCATGTCGCTCTCACCGGGTAGAAAACCGCACCATTCTAAAGGCGCCTGGCGCCTTTGTCTTGCCTGGGTGCCCGCTCGCCCGATGGGCTGGTAGAGTGATGTGACCTCATGCCGCAGCCGTGCGGCACGCCGCCAGTTCAAGGAGTTGCCATGTCCCGTATTCGTGTCGAACGATCCCATTCCCTCGGTCGCGAGGCCGCCCGCGAGAAGGCCGAACGCCTGGCCGAGCGCCTGGCCAGCGAGTACGACGTGCGCTATCGCTGGAACGGCGACACCCTGGAGTTCAAGCGCAGCGGTGCCGACGGCAGCATCGCGGTGGGTGAAGACACTGTGCGTGTGGAGCTCAAGCTCGGGCTGTTGCTGTCGCCCATGGGCGGCATGATCCAGCGCGAGATCGAGCAGGTGCTGGACAAATCGCTGGCCTGAGAGCAGCGGCAAGCCAGTAGGGTGCGCTGTGCCCGCTGCCACTGGGTCGCATTGAACATGCATGCTGTCGCCTGCTCCTAGTATGCGATTTCTAATTTTTCTCCTTAGGGTGTACCCAAGCCTGCATTCCGTGGGCGTTTCCGCTAACTGTCAAAGCGCGTGAGGTGCACCATGTCGAAAGTTGCCGTGAAGAAAAAAGTAGAAGCCGTGGTCGAAGACAAAGCCGGTCTGTTCGACGACATGAAGGGCTATGCCCGCAAGATCTACCTCGCTGGCCTGGGCGCTTACGCCAAGGCGGGTGTCGAGGGGGCCGAATACTTCAAGGAGCTGGTTAAGGCCGGTGAAGGCGTCGAAAGCAAAGGCAAGAAGCTGGTCGACGAGCAGGTAGAAGCCGCCAACAGCCAGATCGAATCGGTCAAGCAGTCGGTCGATAGCAATGTCACCAGTGTTAAAGGCAAGGTCGAAGTTCAGCTCGACAAGATCGAGAAGGCTTTCGATACCCGTGTGGCTGCCGCGCTGAACCGCATCGGTATTCCGTCCAAGCAGGATGTGGAAGCACTCTCTGCTAAGCTGGATGAGCTGAGCGCGTTGCTCGAGCATGTCGCGCGTACCAAATAAGGAGATCAGGATGGCTGTTAAGAAGAAAACCGAGAAACAGACCAGCTCCTGGATCGGCGAGGTCGAGAAATACTCGCGTCAGATCTGGTTGGCAGGCTTGGGCGCTTATTCCAAGGTCAGCAAGGACGGCACCAAGCTGTTCGACACGCTGGTCAAGGACGGCGAGAAGGCTGAAAAGCAGGCCAAGAGCGAAGTCGACAAACAGGTTGGCGCGGTGAAAGCCGGCGTTGGTTCCAAGGTCGGCTCCGCCAAGTCCAAGGTCGATGAGGTCAAGGACAAGGCAATTGGCAAGTGGAGCGAGCTGGAAGAGGCGTTCGACAAGCGTCTGAACAATGCCATCTCGCGTCTGGGCGTACCCAGCCGCAACGAGGTCAAGGCATTGAATGACAAGGTCGACAGCCTGACCAAGCAGCTGGAGAAAATCACTGGCGTATCGGCCAAGTCGGTCGCCAAGCCTGCTGCCAAAGCTGCGCCCAAACCTGCCGCGAAGGCTGCCGCCAAGCCTGCTGCGAAGCCGGCCGCCAAGGCCGCTGCCAAACCGGCTGCCGCGAAACCTACAGCCGCCAAGCCGGCAGCTAAACCTGCGGCGAAACCGGCAGCCAAGGCCGCAGCGAAACCCGCTGCCAAGCCTGCAGCTAAGCCTGCTACAGCGAAGAAGCCGGCTGCGAAGAAACCGGCAGCACCCAAGGCAGTTGCGCCGAAACCGGCTGCACCGGCTCCGGCCGCCGCTGCAACGCCGGCCGCTGCACCGGCTCCGGCTGCCACCCCGGCAACTCCAGCCACCCCGTCCTGAGTTTCTCGGGACTGAAAACGCCCGGCCTAGTGCCGGGCG